>JAGZGB010000237.1 GCA_018367495.1 Veillonella sp.
ATGGTCGCAATAGAAGGATTGACGACCTGTTACGGTACGGAATGGTACCTTATCTTCTGTAGATGTAGTAAATGGAGAATAACGACGGTTTTTATCGTTCTTACCAGTACTTGTTACAGAGCTAATGATGAAGCGTGGTTGACGAACCATGTCATCGAAGGTAATTTTTTCTTGTTCACGACCTTTTGCATTCTTTTCAAGCCCAGAAAGACCTGTTTTTTCTTCCATCGCTTTCCAAGAACGAACCGCTAATTTACCATTTGTACAAGAAGATAATGTTAATACAACATTACAAGCTTCCTTACATTCGTAAATGCTTGGACGGCCATGAGAAATGAAGTCTGGATTATCAATCGTACCATTTTGAGCATACAATGTTTGATATTCGTCAGATACATCCCACGCCAAACCGTGAGCACCCATTTTATTTTCGATATTAGGTCCTAAAGCAATGTATTTTTCAAAGATCTGACTGTAATCGCGTTTTACATGAACGAGGTTCGGCATTGTTTTACCAGGGATTGGTTCACATTCGCCTTTACTCCAATCAAGAACTTTACCTTCTGGTTGCGCTACTTCGCCTGGGCTATCATGGCCAAGTGGAGTAGCTACAATATCTTCATATTCTGTAAAGCCAGATTCTTTTGCTACGCGAGATACTGTTTCTGCAAGGGTACGGAATGTATCCCAGTCAGATTTAGTTTCCCATGCGCAATCAACAGCAGCTTGGAATACATGTACATATGGATGCATGTCAGTAGAAGACAAGTCTTCTTTTTCATACCATGTAGCTGCTGGGAACACGATATCAGAATATAAACCTGTAGACGCCATACGGAAGTCGATATCAATTAAGAGATCAAGCTTACCCGCGCCATCAGCTTCGCGCCATTTAATTTCTTCTGGACGTGTAGGAGCATCATCATCTTCCAATACGGCATTTTTTGTGCCTAATAAATGTTTCAAGAAGTACTCATGACCTTTAGAAGAGGAGCCGATAAGGTTCGCACGCCATACAAACAAGTTGCGAGGGTGGTTTTCTTTAGCTGCTGGATCCTCTACACAGAATTGTAAATCTTTATTTTTCAAGGCTTGCGCCACATATTGGTTGATTTCTGCTTCTGTACTAGCACCAGCTGCACGAGCATCATTAATCAATTCTTGGCTACCT
>JAGZGB010000238.1 GCA_018367495.1 Veillonella sp.
TATAATATGTTAAAGTCAAAAATAGAATTATTATCCTCTCTTGTAGAAGGACAAAACGATATCATTCAAGGTCGCACCACTACACTTGATGAAGCTTTCATCAGTATCGATAAAATGCTAGATCAAATGGGGTAACTCTATGAAATCCCAACCCTACACAATCATTCCTACTGAAAAGTTCAATAAAGAGCTACATCAACAAATACTTTATATAGCTATGCAGTTTTCAAAAGAAACAGCTATACAAGTAAAAGAAAATATTCAAAATTCAATTTCAAATCTTATGAACCATCCATATATGGGGACTACACCTAAAATTAGAGCACTTAATGACAGTGACTTTCGAATGTTGATTTTAGAAAAGCTTATTATTTTCTACACAGTTGTAGAGGAAGCTAGAACTATTTATTTAATCTCTATACTTGATCAACGACAGGATTATGTAAATATACTAAACGGATTATAACATTTGAACTAAACCAGTGCTTCTTTAAAAATTAAATACCCTTCAAAGTGGTATATCCTAAATCTAATCGGTACATTTTTACTCATGTAACATAGATTTTGGGTATACCTTTTTTATTCCTACATTTTATAGATATTTATATAGATAAACTCACGTATTTACGCTATACTAATAAATGATTAATATACACTTATAGGTATGTGAAAGCAAATGCCTCTTAGATTATCAATTATATTTATATATACAGCTCGTTGTATAAAATACACAAGATTCTATGTATAAAAATAAATGATAGTCATTTTTAGTCCCAGTTAGGGCAGAGGCTTATTAAGGAGTTATTATGAATCGCATTGTTGTTATTGGCAGTTGCAACATGGATATTGTAGTCCTCGCGAACAAACGCCCTACTGCAGGCGAAACAATCATGGGCAACGAATTGCACATCGCTCACGGTGGCAAGGGAGCAAACCAAGCGGTGGCTGCGGCTCATCTAGGTGCAGAGGTCACTATGGTCGGCTGTATCGGTGAAGATGCATACGGCCATATGATTATAGATAATTTAAAAGAAAATTTCATCAATACAGATTACATCGTTACGGTACCGAATACTACAACCGGTACAGCACACATTACATTAGCTGAAGGCGATAATAGCATCATCGTGATTGCAGGCGCTAATGCTAAGGTAGACCAGTC
>JAGZGB010000042.1 GCA_018367495.1 Veillonella sp.
ATCTTCCATTTGTTGTTTATTTACCGCAGATGTTGCTGCTGTACCAGCTGCTACATTTTTAAGTTCTGTGTTACCAGCATCAATACCAGTACCTTCAAGCTTAACGGTATGTGTACCATCAGTAGCAGTGACGCCAGTCGGTGCTACCGTTGTAGTATTCTTACCATCTGTAGTAGATAATCCATCTTTTGTCACGGACGTTGTTTTACCGGCACCGTCAGTAATGGTAGAGGACGTGCCTGTTACAGTTTGTGTATTACCTGCACCGTCAGTGTAAGTAGCAGATGTTAAGCCAGTTAATACTTTGGCCAATCTAACATTTAATGTACCAGCACCATCAGATACGACACCAACATTACCAGTAGTTAAGTCAGCTGGTGTTGTTACACCACCTTTAATAGATAATACTTCACCATGTTTACGAACAGAAGTTGTACCTGTGTCACCATCAAATTTATGTTCTGCATCCGCTAATGCTTGTGCGTTATTAGCGTTCGCTTTAGTAACAGCATCATTAATGGCTTTTGCTACATTTTGTGTGGTAGCTACGCCATCTTTACCGGCTGTAGACCCTTGTGTAGATCCAGCGGCACCAATAGTACCAGTAGTATCATCAAGAACTAGCTTACCTTCGTCTACATTAACTGTATATGTTTTTACACCTGCTGCAGTAGCATCAGATACTGTAGCTAAACCAGTTCCAGCCACCTTAACGGCATCTTGTGCTGCTGTCTTAGCAACTTCTTTTACAGCATTTTCAGATACAGCTACTTCATAGGTTTCATTCTTAGCGGTACCAGTTTGTCCTGTTACAGTGGCTAAGTTGTTATCGCCAGTCAATGTTTTAGCCACTACTTTTTCTGTAGAGCTTGCTGCTGTTTGTGCATTAGCGATAGCTGCATCCATTTGTCCTTTGCTTACCGCAGAATCGGCTGCAGTTCCATCGGCAATGCCTTTAATTTCTTTACCACCAGCATTAATACCATCTGTTTTATCGATAGTAACACCACCAACAGTCACTTTATCGAAGGATACGTTTTTCGCAGTACCAATGGTAATATTACGGCCTGTATTGGTAATGGCAATATTATCACCATTAACAAAGTTTACAGTTTCCCCACCTGCTACAGCAGTATTATTGCTACCATTAGTAGCTACATTCCATGTAGCCGCAGTTTTAGCAAGATCTTTAATATGTGTATCACCAGCTGTGGATAAATTAGATAAATCCTTATTAGCTGCATTAGCCGCTTGAGTAACAGCATCTTTTAGCTTTTGTGTGGATGCTACAGATACATTCGTACCACTAGCTGTTGTACTAATTAAAGCATCGCTACCACTTTCACCATTAATATAGAACTTAATACCACTTGGTGAGTTCAATGCTTGACCAGTAGTAGAACCAGATTGAGCTGCTAATGTAATTGTATTTTTCCCTAATTCACTAGTAGAATCCGCTACAGTTTTAATAGCTGCATCCATTTGACTCTTATTCACAGCATCAGTACCAGCTACACCTTGGATTACACCAGAAATGACTTTATTACCAGCATTAATACCAGTAGATGTTACAGATGGGCCATTAGAAATGGTTAGTCCATTTGTATTCAAAGTACTATTTCCAGTTTTAATACTTTTACCAGAAACCTCACCAGTTGTACCATTTAAAACAATCTGATTAGCCCCAGTACCAACAGTTACATTATCAGCTGTAAGCTGGCTAGTCGTACCTACAGTAATAGTTGTACCAGATTGTGTAAGGCTGATATTTTTACCATCTTTGAATGTAACCTTATTACCACCTGAAACTTTTTGAACTGCCCCTGTATTAACAGCTAAATCCCATGCAGAACCTTCTTTGGCCTTATTAATAGCAGTAGCTACATTTTGAGCTGTTGCCAACCCATCAGCACCAGATAATGATGCAGTCCCTGCTACATCGCTTTGAATTGTACCTTTTGTAGTATTAATAGCAACTGTATTACCAACCATAGAAGTAGTAATATAGGAACCGGTAGCACCCTTGACATTAAACTCTATATTATTATCGTTTAAAGATTGACTAGAACGAGCACCACTATCCGCACCTACTGAAATAGTACGTTTTACAGCTGCTTCGGAATCACCAATAGATTTTTTAGTAGCTGCATTTAAATCATAAGTAATCTGGCCATTATTTCCTACTGTAGCTACTGTAGATTTACCATCGGTAAACGTAAATCCATCGGTTAACTTAACACTATTAGCTGTACCACTATTAGCTTTATAAGCAATTTTTTGATCCGCATTCGCTTGGTTAATAGAGTCTGCTACATTCCTAGCATCAGCCACACCTATACTTGCACTGGCAGTGCCATTACTAACAGTTATAGTTTCTTTTTTAGCCTTAATAACCAAGCCTTGATTAGCTGCAGCCGTTGTTATATATGTTGTATCACCAGTAACAGCTAGCTTACTATTCGCTAAATTAACATCTCCGCTAGAACTATTATCTCCTGTGAAAGCTAAATTAACACTCTTAAGTTGAGCTACGTTAACAGCATCTGTATCATTTTTACCAGCTGCAAGGCCAGTAATTTGACGTGTATTAGTACCATCGCCAATAGAAACAGCACCCCAAGTACTAGTCAACGCATTTCCAGTTAACCCAGTATATTTATTTGTACGATTTGCATTAGCATCATATCCAGATACACCAGATGCTGTATTGGCTTTAGATTTGTACCCAAGAGCAACACCTTGAGTTATAGTTGCGGATGCAGAATCCCCAATAGCGACTGCATAATCCTCAGTTGCCGTTGCACCACGCCCTACTGCAACAGCAGATGTTTTTGTTGCCTCAGTTTGAGGACCAATAGCTGTAGCCGAAGCACCTTTTGCTTTACTCTTATACCCAAGAGCAACTGAATTAGTATCTGTCGACTCTGATGTTTCACCGATTGCAATAGATCCACTGTCAGTAGCATTTGCACTTGTACCTAAAGAAACTGAATCTGAACCACTAGCAGTCGCTTTTACACCAAGAGAGAGAGCATTACTATTACTAGCCTTTGCATTATAGCCCATTGCAATAGCTTTACTAGCTGTTGCCTCTGTTTTTTCAGTGTTATCATTAAAATTAGTTCCGTTACCACCACCAATAGCAATAGCGTTTTCAGCAGCAGCTCTTGCACTACGGCCTAATGCTGTTGCATTTCCACCTGTTGCGACAGCTCTTAAGCCAACAGCTGTATCGCCCCATTTTTGATAATTAGCAATATCAGTTGATGAATCAGTATATGGATTGGACTGAATATTAATGCCAGATCCATATACATCTGCACCAGCTAGGGCTTGCCAACCTAATGATACAGAACCTTGTCCATAGCCACGAGCACTTACCCCCATAACAGTAGCACCCATCTTAGGTGCTCTCGTTTGTTCACCTATAGCCACTGCATGATCTGACATAGCCGATGTTTGATAACCAATAGCAATACCATAATCACCAGTAACATTGGTTTGTTTCCCCATCGAAATCCCATAGGATCTACTATTTCCTGCACCAATACCAATTGTAATTGTATCTAGACCTTCTGACCTTGATGAAAGGCCAATGGCAATAGAAGGTGCCACTCTGGCTTTACCAGTAGCCGGGTCTATTGCCGAAGCACCCAAAGCCTCTGTATTAGGGCCAATCGCTACCCCCCCAGGAGTTGTTTTCCCCCAAACATTATTACTCGCAGCAGGAGTGCCTGCTCCTGCCGCCATTACATTACAGCCTTGTGTAGCTAACCCCGCTAAAATGGCAGCAACAATAATTTTCTTTTTACCAGTCGTATTTTTAGCAATTTCTGATACGACTACATAGCATTGTTTGCTTTTAGACCAAACAACCTTAAAGATCTTATTCATCATGTTCTCCTTTAATAACTAACACTCACTAACAGGATGTTCTTTCTGTTTTCTATAATTTATATAGTTTTCATATTACTCTTTATTAATTATATGAGTTAACTTCATAATTTTATCATAATCCGATGTTACGTACCAAATATTATTTTCTCTATTTAGTAAAATTTTTATACATTATATAATTCACAATGCTTAAAAATAACCAAATATTATCACTATTGTTTATAGATATAGATATTTTAAATTTCACTATTATTGTATTTTTATAATAATCCATTTATACTGTGATTTATATTCAATTATTAAAAAAATTATTCTATATTATCATTTTCATATTTTACTCATATTTTTTAGATTTTTTTACGATTTAACTCAAACAAAAGATATAGTTTTAAATTATAAGATATTAATTTTATAGTTAATATAACTTTTACACAAAAAAAGATACTTCACATGATTATGAAGTATCTTTTTTATTCTATATATTTTGTATACTTTTTCAGTTTTTTCTTCACATATTAGATTGTGAATCTATCAATATAACGAATATATTAATACTATATATATAACTATTCTTTATTTATATCAATTTTCCATAAATATCATGAAATATAGTTATACCTATCAATCTATTATCTTACTCTAACATATCCAGATAGTAATTCATGTATTGTTTCTTGCATGTCTGAAGAATCTGTAATTTCAGAAACAGCACAGATGAAATCAGGATGGGCATTCCAAACACTTTCTACATTTGAAGTTTTAATCCCTCCAATTGCTACTATAGGGAGTTTACTAAATTGTTTAGCCCAATGTACATAAGAAATCCCTACAGGATGTGCATTAGGCTTTGTTTGTGTAGAGAAAACAGGTCCCACCCCAATATAATCGATTATATTCTGATATCGATTAGCACATTTTAAATCATTAATACTATGCGTGGACCATCCAATTAGCATATCAGATCCCACAATACGCCGTACTGTATTAGGCGGTAGATCATCTTGCCCTACATGAACACCGTCAGCATGAACAGCTAAAGCTAAATCTACATAATCATCAATAATAAGTAGGGCATGATACGCCGAAGTCAACTGGCGTAATACCATAGCCTCCTGATAACGTAATATCGGTGTTTTATGTTTTTCCCGATATTGAATGATACGAATTCCAGCACTCAACATGTCTTGTACTAAAGGAACTACATCTCGATTACCACCAGTAATCCCATAAATAGGACATGATTCCATCACTTTTGTTAGTTGCTCTCTTCGACTTGTTGCTTTCATCTTAGTCTCTACCTTTATCTAATACTATGGATAATGCTACATCAGCTTGTTTAGCTGCTGCAATTGATACACGAGGGGCGTACGGATTAGCATCAGCAATATCAGATGTTTCATCACCAATTACATATATATCAGTTCCGATTTTCTTGGTAGTTAAGTCATCTGACTTGCCAATCCCTGCTAGTCCAGAAACCATAATTTTAGGTTTTACCATAGACAAAGTCCCTTCTACAAACATTGATTTAGCATCTGCAGAATCAAAGGCTTCTATCAATATATCTGCTGCATCATAAATGGCAGGTATACTGTCTTTTGTTAAAGCCTCTCGATAGGTGACCACCGTAATATTAGGGTTGATCTCTGTAAGGATATCTTGTAAGGCATCCACTTTAAACTGTCCCACATGGTGAGGAAAATAGTATTGACGATTCAAGTTACTCATTTCTACTCTATCATAATCGGCAATGATAAAGTGACGTATGCCACTACGGGCCAAATTGACGGCACAATTAGACCCTAATCCACCGGCCCCCATGATACCAATAACAGTTTCTTGAAGTAGAGAAAAGTCAGATTCACTATAAAACTTTGCAATAGCCTGTTCGAACGTATTACCTATATGCACCATACTTTAAGCTCCTTACAACATTTGCCAATCTTTAAATACTGGTTGATATCCCGTATGTTCTAACATAGCAACCATGTCATGTACACTACGGTTATCACTAATGGTAAATTGACTAGAGTCATCTTGTTTAGTATGACCACCTACCGAAGTAGTTACTCCAGCAGATACTTTTGTAATCCCCAATGGAACAAGATGATCGCGCATAGTTCTACTTTCACGAGAGGATAACGTAATCCCCACTCTTGGGAATAATAACCGCAAAGCTAAAATATATTGTACTAGCGAAACATCATCTACAGGATGTTCTGGTGAATACCCGACTGCACAAGGTCGAATCCGTGGTACCGATACTGAAAGCTCTACATCTGGATATGACTGCATTAAATATTGCAAGTGTAACATTGTCTTATATGCTTCTCTATGCCATTCATCAAGGCCCATCAAAGCACCAATATTAACGACTCTAAAGCCAGCTTGGCAAGCTAATTCAGGTGTATCAATCCGTTTTTCATAGTCACTCTTTGGCCCAAATGGATGCAATGTCTTATATAACGTAGGATTATACGTTTCTTGGAACATAGTCATTCCATCAGCACCAGCTTTTACAAGTGATTGATACTCTTCTAATGTAAGCGAATATACTTCTATGCTAACACTACTAAATTGTTTTACCAGTCGTTCTACAGCGGATTGAATATATGAAGGAGGGCTACATGTTTTTGATTCGCCAGTCAATACTAGCACTTGTTCCAACCCTGTTTTTGCAATAGCTTGTGCTTCTGACTCGATATCATCCATGGTCAATTTTTCTCGAACAATCGAACTATGATGACTATACCCACAATAGACACAACCGTTATCACAGTAATTGGAAATATACATAGGGGTAAATAATTGCATAGTATATCCAAATTGTTGTACAGTCCGTTCATGAGCTAACCGAGCCATGGTTTCTATATGAGGGATAGCCTTAGGAGATAGTAAAATCAAGGCATCATGTATATCTATGTGAGATTTTGAAAGCGTAGATACCACTTGCTCATCAGTTATATTAGCAAGAGTCTGAGCTATAGCTTCATCTGAAATTGTGGAAAGTACATCTACAAACGACATATCTCTCACCCTACTTTCGTAAAAATCCAGTTAATGGTGAAGAAGCGCTCCCAACAGTTTTCTTAGGGGCACATTTAGCAAGATATGCTTTTCTTCCAGCCTGTACAGCATGGTAAAAGGCCTCTGCCATTCCTACTGGATTAGGGCTTGTAGCAATAGCCGTATTTACTAACACTGCACTAGCCCCCATTTCCATAGCAATAACTGCATCAGAAGGCCGTCCAATCCCAGCATCCACAATAATAGGGACTTGCAAGGAATCAATGAGAATTTCAATGAGCCCTTTTGCCTCAAGGCCTCTATTGCTGCCAATAGGAGATGCTAAGGGCATAACACATCCAGCGCCAGCTTCAACTAATCGCTTTGCATCCATCAAATTAGGACTCATATAAGGAAATACGACAAAACCTTCTTTCGCCAATACTTCCGTAGCCTTAATCGTTTCCATATTATCAGGCATCAAATATCGTTGATCTTGAATCACTTCAATCTTAATCAAGTTACCACAGCCTAATTCTCTAGCCATTCGAGCAATACGTATCGCTTCTTCTGCATTCCTAGCGCCAGATGTATTTGGCAACAAGTGCATAGTATCAGGAATATAGCTTAAAATATCCCCCTCTGACTGTGCTGTATTAGCCCGTCTTAAGGCAACTGTAACAATATCTGTGCGAGAAGCTTCTAAGGCTTCTTTCATTAACGGATAGGAAGCAAATTTACCTGTTCCCACTAATAAGCGACTTGAAAAGTTAGTATTACCAATTGTAAATGTATCTGACATATTAACCGCCTCCTACAAAACTAACAATTTCTAATCGATCAGCTGCCGTAAGTACGGTAGTGGTATACAATTCTTTACTGATAATTTCACCATTTAGTTCTACTACAAAGCGCTTACCAGCATATCCAAGCTCATCTAAAAGGGTACTGAGCTGATTGGATACGACTAATTTAGCTTCGCCATTTATAATAATTTCCATAATGACCTCCCTAGCCCATCCAATTCAGCTATAAAATATCGATATATTCTTCTTGTAATGCTTTATTCATACTACGTACAGCACAGAATTTACCGCACATAGAGCAGGTATCACTATGATCGTCTTCTGGAGCCCGGCTTTCACGTATAGCACGTGCCCGTTCAGGATCAATAGCACATGCATATTGTTCTTCCCAATCGAGTACTTGACGAGCTCGAGCCATTTTATCATCTATATCTCTAGCATGAGGAATACCACGAGCAATATCTGCAGCATGAGCGGCAATTTTAAAGGCCATAATACCATCTTTTACATCATCCGCATTAGGTAAAGCCAAATGTTCTGCAGGTGTCACATAACACAAGAAAGAAGCGCCATGCATACCAGCTACTGCGCCACCGATTGCGGCTGTAATATGATCATATCCAGGAGCAATATCTGTCACAAGAGGTCCTAATACATAAAATGGTGCGCCACCACACAATGATTCTTGAACTTCCATATTAGTTTGAATTTGATTAAGTGGTACATGACCAGGCCCTTCAATCATAGCTTGTACACCATAGGCTTTAGCACGTTTAGCTAATTCCCCTAATCGAACGAGTTCCTCAATCTGACACACATCAGTAGCATCTGCTAAGCAACCAGGACGACACGCATCCCCTAAAGATACCGTCACATCATATTCCTTACAGATGGCTAAAATATCATCAAAATATTCATAGAAAGGATTTTCATGACCAGTCATGCTCATCCAAGCAAACACAAGACTGCCACCGCGACTTACTATATTTAACAATCGTTTATGTTTCTTGATTTGCTCAATTGTTTTACGCGTAATACCACTGTGAATGGTAATGAAGTCTACCCCATCTTGTGCATGCAAGCGAATAGTATCGAGAAAATCTCGGGCTGTTAATTCCCCTAAATCTTTTTGATGATGAATGACGCTATCATAAATTGGAACAGTCCCAATCATGGCTGGCGAAGATTCAATTAGTTTGCGTCTAAAAATGCTAGTATCACCATGAGTGGATAAATCCATAATTGATTCTGCACCAAGTCGTATAGCACGATTGACCTTTTCAATTTCACTATCATAATCTGTTACATCTTTAGATGTTCCTAAGTTTACATTGATCTTAGTTCTAAGACGTTTACCAATGCCTTCCGGAGAAATACTTGTATGCAGTTTATTACAAGGAATAACTACTTCCCCCTTCGCAACAAGCTCACGCAGTGTGTCAACATCCATCTGCTCTTTCTCAGCAACAGCTTTCATTTGATTCGTAATTACACCAGCTACAGCTGACTCTAATTGTGTCATAAACATCTGTACATCCTCCTATATAGAATACATATATAGTTAGGTATGCAAAAACGGGTATCGACCAAATGATCGATACCCGTATTAAGTATTAGCGTGCTTCCTACGCGGGCATAATCCCGATCAGGTATAAAGGTCAGGTGCTCGCAGCCCTTTCTCAGCCTATATAATAGGCTCCCTTGCATACTCACTATATAATTATATTTTAATCTTACTACTTTATTCAGATTTGTCAACGACAATTAGTTGTCTTTATTTTCAGATTTATTTACATCTGTATCTTGCGCTTTACTTTGAGCGGCATTAGTATCAACAGTTTTTTCACTAATAACAATGTGCCCATCCTTTACATCAGCAAGCAAGTGTTTTGCATCGATGTGATCTAAGTAGAAGTCAGTTACATTATCGCGGATTTCAGATTCGATAACACGACGTAATGGACGAGCGCCCATAGTTTTATCATAACCTTGTTCCATCAATAATTCTTTAGCTGCTTCAGTTACATCAAGAGTGATTTCTTTTTTAGCTAAAGTTTTATTCACTTGATCAAGCATTAAATCTACGATTTGTTTCAAGTCTTCTTTTTTCAATTGGTTGAATTCGATAACGGCATTGAAACGGTTCAAGAATTCTGGGCGGAAGAATGGAGCGATACGGTCCATTACATCTACTTTATTTTCATCGTCATTATCTTGACCATAGCCAAAGCCAGCGTTAGATGTAGCAATGATAACAGTGTTTTTGAAGTTTACTGTGTTACCTTGACCATCTGTTAAGCGACCATCATCCAATACTTGAAGAAGTAATGTAATAACTTGAGGGTCTGCTTTTTCAATTTCGTCGAATAGTACGATAGAGTAAGGATTACGACGAACGCGTTCAGTCAATGTATTGGAGTTATCTTCGTAACCAACATATCCAGCAGTAGCACCAATCAATTTAGATACGGCTGTGCGATCACTGTATTCGGACATATCCAAGCGGATGATAGCATCTTTGTTGCCAAACATATCAAGAGCTAATTGTTTAGCCAATTCTGTTTTACCAACACCTGTAGGACCTACGAATAAGAAGCTACCGATTGGACGGTTACCTTCATCAAAGCCTGCACGGTTACGGCGAATAGCCTTAGATACAGCTTCAACTGCTTTATCTTGACCGATGACATGTGCTTGTAAACGAGATTTCATATCTTTCAAGCGTTCAATATCGGACGCACCCATTTGAGATACAGGAATACCTGTCATTCTTTCAACGGCTTCAGCTACGTCATTAACTTGAGCCACAACCTTTTGATTTTCAGTGTGGTTATCGATTTCTTCTTGTAATTTTTGAATACGCATTTTTTCATTAATAGCGGATTCATAATCTTCTTTTTGAGCAAACTCTTCTTGTTTTGCTTTAGCTTCTGCAATATCTGCTTCTAATGTTTTGATGTCAGTTACAGGATGTTGGGAAGCCAAGTGAGCTGCTGTTACATCAATCAAGTCGATTGCTTTATCTGGCAAGCTGCGTTGAGGGATATATTGTACGGAATAATCTACAGCTGCTTTCAACACAGCATCTGGCAATTCAATGTTATGATGCGCTTCGTACAATGGGCGAATGCCTTGTAAGATTTTGAAAGTATCTTCTGCAGATGGTGCATTTACCTTAACTTCATTGAAACGACGAGCAAGTGCTGCGTTTTTCATGATTGTGTTACGGTATTCATCTTGTGTTGTAGCACCGATAACGGTCATTTCACCACGGGATAAAGCAGGTTTCAAAATATCTGCCAAGCCTTTGGAACCTTGACCATCACCGGTGGAACCAGCGCCCAAGATTTGATGGATTTCATCGAAGAACAAGATAATATTGCCAGCGGCCTTAACTTCTTTAATAAGGTTTTGGATATTTTCTTCGAAAGAACCACGGTATTGAGTACCAGCTTCCAAACCGGAAATATCGATGGAAATGATTTCTTTATTTTTAATAGCTGCAGGAACATCGCCATTAACGATTGCTTGTGCCAAGCCTTCTACTACAGCAGTTTTACCAACACCAGCATCACCTACGAGCACAGGATTGTTTTTAGTACGACGTGCAAGGATTTCTGCTGTTTCTTGGATTTCTTTATTACGACCAATAACAGGATCAAGTTTACCATCACGAGCTTGTTGAGTTAAGTTTGTACCCAACTTAGCAAGGATACCATCTTGTTTCATTTTACCTTGTTGTGCAACTTGAGCAGCTTGCATTTCTTCATTAGAAGGCAAACGACCAGTTTGACGATAGAAAGCAAACTCTTCTGGAGTTACTTCACGACCATTTATTTTATAACGACGGTTTTCTGTAGAATAACCACCCATATTACTCATTAATTGATTGAACAAATCATTCATGCTACCGAAATCGCTACCAAAGTTATTGAAGTTGTTGTTCATATAAATTACCTCACTTTTGACTACAAGTATATCAGTTTGACTTTTTAAGTCTGTTTAATTTCTTGCTTTATTTCTAGGTTTCTTCAACCTTATGACATTATAATAATCTTATTAAGTCAAAAAGTCAATAGGTCAAAGTATAAATTTTTGACTTTTTTTGACTTTTATTTTGACTAATTAGATTTATATGGCAAGAATATTGATAAATACTAGCTTTTGACAAATAATTAACATATAATTTCTTATCTATTTAGTAAAACTAAAAGCGGATAGCTCATTATGAGCTATCCGCTTTTTCCTTTGCTAATCTAGAGGACTTCAATTTTGAAACTCACAGTTTTCAACATCCAAAATCACTCTACAAACCTATATTATAGCCGTCTATTCTCTATATACACCAATAACTTCCATTCAACACTGTTTAGATATTTATTTTTTCTTTAACACTAATGCTTTTAATTCATCAATTTGTTTTTGCATATCTTTAATCTGATTAGCCATATCCAAACGACTCATCCTTAAAGATGGATCTTGGTATCCAAATTTAAAACTAGCACCAATATTAAATGCTGATCGGTTATTTAGGGTAACCCCAGCATGTACCATCGTACTTTCATTTGGTTGATATGCTGCACCAATAGCCATAGCCGATTTATTTACATAATGTCCATATGCCGTCGCAAAGGACCATTTATCTTTAGGACTATAATCTAAATATTTAAGACCAGCCAATGCAATAGCAGATGCTGAAGATTCATTACTATATCCCTTTGCTTCATTAATAATATTTCCACCAACATTATTAATCTTAGATTCTACTTCTTTTAATTGAGATACATTAACAGCATCTGTTTCAGCAGTACCTTTTGCTACATCATGGATTTGTTGATTACCAGCATGAATACCACTAACTGTACTAAAACTCATTTTAGTTTCATAATCTGTATCGCCTTTAATTACAATACCATCGCTATTAATAGCTAATTGTGTATTAGGGTCTACCATAGAGCGGATATTAATAGCATCTGGAACTCCATTAATACTTTGATTAATAGAAACAGAAGCATGCTCATTATCAAGCATCCCAGAACCAGCTGTAAAGTATGTAGTAGTACTATGATTAGTGTCATCACTATTACTAATTTGAACGCTACCACGTTCAATCACAGTACCATTAGCATGGTCACCAAGATTTACAGCGCTCATATCACTCAATGTACGGCTAAGTATTACTTTATATTCTTTACCATGATCATTATTAGTAACAGTTTCCACTCTAATATTTCGTTCGTCATCACCTACTACAGTGACTGGTTTCAAAGTATTAATTACTGCGTTAAGTTGACTACCATTAATAGCATCAGTAGATGTCTCATCAACACGACCAGCAGCTACATTAGTAATAGTTCGTTCCTTACCAGTATCACCAATAGATACGGTTCCTACAGGATTCGTACCAGCAAAGTCGTATGTATCACCATTAACCACTAAAGAATCAGTACCTCTTACAGTATTCGCTTTAGAACTATGACCAATCGCTACAGATTCATCTTTTGTTACTGAAGCTTTATTACCAATAGCAACTGCATAGTTAGCATCATTAACTATATTATCTTTTCCAAGCACAACCCCATGGAATCCATCTTGTAGAATATTATTATTACCTACTAATACATCTCCTTCAGGATCTTCTAAATGATCCGTATGAGTTGCGGTATTATAAGCCCCCACTAGTACAGAGTTTTTTGTAGCACCTTCATTAGCATTACCAATATTGATTGCATTTGTTCCTGATGTACTTACCAAATGACCAATAGCTACAGAACTTACACCATTAGCATTAACAGTAGACCCTATACCGACACTATTATTTAAAGAGGTAATAACACTATTACCAATAGCAATAGTATAATCAGATTTAGATTTAGAGTTATTACCGATAGTCATAGAAAAAGGACCATTTGCCATTGATCCTTGACCAATAGCCATGCTATAAGAATTTGTACTTCTAGCACCATCACCAATTGCAATAGAGCTTGCTTTTGTGGTCGAGGCTCCATTCCCAATAGCTACGGAACCCACACCATACGCTTCCGCCCGCTTACCAACAGCTACTGCTTCTGTGTCATTTGCACTAGCATTAGGACCCACTACAGTTGCATTCTCAGCATTGGCCCAAGCATTAAAACCTATAGCAGTGGCTAACCGGCCATTACCAGACGCACTAATACCAACAGCTACACTATAGTCTTTATCAGCAACACTCTCATAGCCAACAGCTAAAGAAGACACACCATTAGCTTGCGTGTAATTACCGATTGCTACTGTATCATTATTAGATGTAACAGCTTGAGAACCAATAGCATAGGTATCATCAAAGTTAGAGTGCGCATTATCACCAAATGCAATACTATTAGCACCACGAGCTTCTGAATTCATACCACCTGCTAAAGATTGTTTGCCATTAGCATAGTTACCAGCACCAATAACTGTAGCATTAGGAGCGGATACACTATTATTATAGCCTGCAGCAAAGGCAGCGGTAGCAGTACTAGTAATTGTATTATTATTACCTACTGCTTCAGCGCCAAAATTAGATGCGTTTATATCAACTGTATTGTTAATACCTGCGGCAATGGCAGATCCTGTAATTGCTAGCACTACTGCAGTAGTCAGTACTATTTTATTTTGATAATTCATAATACAAAACTCCCTTTACACATACACAAATATCATCTTAAATTCATTTAGAATACTATACTATTATTGTCACTTTTTCAAGTACACTAAATTAATGTTCTTGCCACATTACTATATATAATTTTTTATATTAAATATTTGTATAGCTATTTTGTATGTACAAGGCACTATATCTGAGTAATCATTAAACATAACTTTCGTAGACATGCCACATAATGGGTGCACAATTACATCGAAAGAGAGTCTAAATACAAAAAAACGGATAGCTCATTACGAGCTATCCGCTTATTTCTTTGGTGATCCAGGAGGGATTCGAACCCCCGACCCACGGCTTAGAAGGCCGTTGCTCTATCCAACTGAGCTACTGAACCATGTGGATTACCT
>JAGZGB010000239.1 GCA_018367495.1 Veillonella sp.
GAAACCTATTGTTAAGGCATTATGCTTAAATATTGCTCATGATTGTAACTTAGCATGCAAATATTGCTTTGCTAGTCAAGGTGATTACGGCGGTGTTAAACGAGAATTGATGAGCTTTGATGTAGCAAAACGAGCTGTGGACTTTCTTATTAAAATGAGTGGACCTCGCCAACATTGTGAAATTGACTTTTTCGGTGGTGAGCCATTGTTGAACTGGGATGTTGTTAAGCAAACGGTTGAATACATTGAATCCATTCAAGAAAAGCACAACAAAATCTTCAAACTTACATTGACCACGAATGGTATGCTTTTAACACAAGATAAAATTGATTATGTGAATGAGCATAAGATGAGTCTTGTATTATCTTTGGATGGTCGTGAATCCGTTCATAATGCGATGCGACCTGTAGCGGGTAGTGGTGCTGAATCCTATAAATATATTGCAAAGAATCTTGTCAATGCTGTAAAACAGCGTCACGGTCTTGAATACTATGTACGTGGTACGTATACACATAAAAACTTAGACTTTACTAAAGACGTTATGGCAATGTCTGATCTCGGCTTTGAGCATTTGTCCATGGAGCCTGTTGTCGGTGAAGAAGGGGACTATGTACTTCGTGAAGAAGATTGGCCAGCTTTAGAGAAAGAATATGAAAAACTAGCAGATATTTATTTACAACGCCAGTTAGAAGGCTGGGGTGAGAAGTTTAACTTCTTCCACTTCCGCATGGATTTATATCGTGGGCCATGTATGGCGAAACGCCTTCGAGGTTGTGGGGCAGGTCATGAATATATGGCGATTGTACCAAATGGTGATATTTATCCATGCCATCAATTTGTAGGCAAAGATGGATACGTGCTTGGTAATGTGTATGATGGTTTACAAAATACAGAGATTCCTAAAGATTTCCGTAATACACATGTATTCTCTAAGCCAATTTGTGCTGAATGTTGGGCGAAATTCTTCTGTTCCGGTGGCTGTCATGCTAACAACATTACATTGGGTGGCGATCTAGAGACACCTTATGAATTTGGTTGTCGTTTACAGAAGAAACGTATTGAATGTGCTATCATGATTCAAGCTGAATTAGAACAAGCTGGTATTGATGGCAGTATTCCTGTTGCATTAGGTTAATTACACTTGATTCTCCGAG
>JAGZGB010000043.1 GCA_018367495.1 Veillonella sp.
AAGTTGTGTGCAAAATAACGTGACCAGTTTTATCCGCAGAGTAGCAAGTACGTGGATAGGATTGACCACCGAAGTTACGTTGCGCAATTTTGTTTTCTTCAGTACGGGAGAATGGAGCACCCATGTGGTCCATTTCAAGTACGCCTTCTGGGCAACGAGAGCAGAAGAATTCGATCGCATCTTGGTCACCAAGATAGTCAGAACCTTTTACTGTGTCGAAAGTATGAGTTTCAACTGTATCTTCAGCTGCAACGTTATTCAAACATGCATTTACACCGCCTTGCGCCATCGCTGTTGCAGAGCGAGTTGGGAAAATTTTAGTAATAAGAGCTACATTTAAGCCTTTGCGACGACCAACTTCAAGAGCCGCGCGTTGACCAGCGCCACCGCTACCTACTACTAGAACATCAAACTGTTCCATAATGACCTCCTCATAACTACCTTTAATAAGAAAATTTGTTAGACTATCTCATTTCAAAAACTCATAAAAATTTTTGATAACCTAATCATTTTTCTTTCAAGAAAAGCCCCATACTTATGCGACTTTTCTTATAGCTTTACATATAATTATAGAGAGCATTTAGTGTGATGTCTAAACCTTATTATGCATAATTAATTTTGATTAATCTAATTGATAATTTATTTCATTTATTATTTTTTGTACTTATATCCAATCATTTAAAATAGATATATGAATATTTCTTACAAGAAGTTAAGAATATTACGAAAGTAATTCGATTCCGAATTTTTTATATATTTTTATCTCTTCCAGGTACGCAAGAATCCTTATTAATATTAGCTTTATAAGAGGTCAATATCGTTTATAATACTTAATATTCTTTAAATTCCTACTAAAATTGCCTAGAATTTAGCCATCTAAAATCATTAAATTTCTACATCTACCATTGGTATTTATCTCTCTGATAATTATTATCACAAGTTTTTTTAGTGATTTCTTTCACACTCATTAAAATTGGCAAAAATAGGTTTATCTATGCGTATACGGCAATCTTCGATATAGTTCATCTTCATTCATTAGTAGAATTCATTAAATTTCAAGTTTTTCCAATTTTTTGCTACCAAAAATATGAAGAAAGGCCTTATAAACTCGCATATACATTCATCTTTTGCTCATTCCTGTTGTATAAGGTATGATAATAGATAAATAAGTTATATAATATTATATATATAGTCACCCTTATATGGTGTTGTGGCTTTCACTTAAAAGAAAGCGTATATATATAATGACTATATTAATGTAGTTGGAGAGCTATATTTTTAACTCATACATAAGGAGAACAGAGAATGAAAATTTTACTTGTAGAAGACGAAGAAATGCTGAATGGCATTACCGCCAAATATTTACGTGCAGAGAATATGACGGTTGATACATGCTTCAACGGTCAACAAGCGATTGATTATGTAAACACATCCAGCTATGACGTTATCGTTATGGATATTATGATGCCAATTCTTGATGGTATTAGTGCTCTTGCACAAATGCGTAATGACGGTAATACAACTCCTGTATTACTTTTAACAGCAAAAGATTCCTTGCAAGATAAAGTTACAGGCCTCAATACAGGCGCCGATGATTATCTTGTAAAACCTTTTGATTTAGAAGAATTAACTGCTCGTATTTATGCATTGGCGCGCCGTAACGCACGTCATGCTCAAAACGATATTCACGTTGGCCCACTTACTATCAATGTACCGCAACGTACGGTTAAACGTGACGGGGAAACAATTACTTTAACAGCAAAAGAATTTGACCTATTATTCTACTTAGCAAGTAACGAAAACATCGTATTATCTCGTCAACAAATTCTTGATCACGTTTGGGAATATGATTATGAAAGCTACTCTAACCTTATCGATGTATACATCAAAGATTTACGTAAGAAAATCGATACTGATGAGAATGTAAAACTCATTCAAACGGTTCGTGGAGTAGGGTATGTCCTCAAAACAGAAAACTAATGATCCTCATCGAGATCTAGACACCATGTCTGGGGCAGCTACCGATTTATTTAATCGTCTGCCCCTCACTTTTAAAATTATGTCTTGGTATACTATCTTTTTGCTTATTATCTTGATGGTTGCATCCGCATGGATTTATGCATATACTCATGAGTCTGATAATAAAGAAGTACGTGAGCGTTTGCAGCAACAGGCAATGATAATGGCTACAGATATTCGCAAATTCAAACCGTACCAAGACAACACGTTTTTCTTTGTGTCTACGCAAGACGGCTATATTATTAAAGGCGCCTTACCTGATGGTTTTCCAAACCAAACAGTTCTCTCCTTAGGACAGGTTGGAGAAATTGCAGTAGGTGAAGATACATTCTACTACTACGATACACCGGTTAATGAACCGAATTATCGTGGTATTTTACGTGCTGTTACAAAAGTAAAAACGGCCTCTAAAAAGACAGAAAACTTATTATATAGTTTATTACTAGGCGATGTTATTTTCTTATTAATTTCATCGTTAGGTGGTTATCTATTCATCAAAAAGGGGCTCAAACCGGTTCGAGTCTTAACCAAGACAGCTAAGGTTATCGGCAAGAATAATGACTTGAGTCGTCGTATTGATATACCATCTCGCACTGCACGAGATGAAATTTACGAACTAACAACAACCTTTAACCGTATGATTTCAGGTCTTGAAGATTCTTCAAACCGGGAAAAGCAGTTTAGTTCGGATGTATCCCATGAACTACGTACACCGATTGCTGTTATTAAGGCGGAAAGTGAATTTGCCTTAAAATATGGATGTACAGAAGATGATTTACGAGAAGGTCTTACACATATCTTAGAACAAGCTAAGTTTATGACAAGCCTTGTAAGTCAATTGCTCGATGTAGCACGCCTTGAAAATGCTCACGAACTAAATCTAGCCCCTGTAGACGTATCATTAATGTTAACAAACATGGTTCATGACTACACACGACTCTGTGCAGAGAATACAGAAAAAAAAATTTCCATCACATCTAATATTCAACCAAATATGAATATTGTTGCACATGAAGTGTCCTTACGTCGTGCCATCACAAACCTAGTAGATAATGCTATTAAGTTTACAACTTCCACCATTGACATTTCTGCTAAGCTTATAGGTGGTGAACTTGTTATTACAGTAACAGATAACGGTATTGGCATCGAGCCAGAAAATCTTGAGCACATTTGGGATCGTATGTATCAAACAGAACAATCTCGAAACAAAAAATCTAATCATGGCATTGGCCTTGGTCTATACTTTGTAAATAAAGTTATTAACTTACACCACGGCACAGTAACTGCCACAAGTGAACCACAAGTTAAAACTACATTTACAGTACGATTACCGTACAAAAGAACTGAAGAATAAACAAAAACGCTAGCACAGAGAAATTCTCGTTGCTAGCGTTTTTTGTATTATGTAGCACTTAATTATTTAGCCTATAAATTGTTGCCACAATGGCATATATACATATTCTAGAAAAGTCCACACAACAAGCCCTGCTATAGCACCAACAATAGCCCCATTAATACGAATCCAACTGAGGTCATCCTCTACCTTAGATTCGATAAAGTAAATAAACTTCTCTGTGCTTAGGCTGCCCAGAACTTGGCGTATAATGGTTTCAATGAGATCATAGCCTTGTTCAAGCACATATATACCAATATTGTGCAATGTATCTTCTATACGATTTCTTAAATCTTCGGATTGACCATATACAGTCCACAATTCAAGAGCAATATTCACAAGAACTTGAGCTGGCGTTTCCCCATTTTCATCCCCTACGAGTAACAATTCCTCTACATAAGGGCATAAATGGTTTTCAATGACAGATTCCCAGTCTTGTTCGTGAATCCACCGCTCCCACGCTTCATCAAGAGCATCACAAACCTCGCGGTTCTCTTCTATATGCCGAATAGGATCTACCCATTGGCGAAGCCATGCAGTCCGTTCAGGACTATTCGGTCGTTTCCAATTTTCAAGCATAGCATAGGCCTCTTGAACAATAGCTTGTGCCATCTCTTCATAGTTCACCACATCCGTAGCTTCAGACATTGAGATAAGGAAATCAGACCAGAATCCCTTTCTTTTTTTCTTATAAGCCTCTTCTGCTACAACAGCTGTAAGCCACGTAACCATAGCGGGATGGTTAATACGTTCTTGAATTACGTTCAATACCTGCACAACCATGGCTTCATAGCGATTATGTTCACATAAGTCGAGCAACACGTGTTTCAAAACAGGTACTAGAGAATGTTTTTGAAGCAATTCACGAATGCGTTTTGCCCCCCATTGAGCCCATTCCTCAGTTGTTTGAGACTTCCATAATAAATGTAACCCTTGATGAATCACTAGGCGTGCTGCCCGTTGACCTTCTGGAGATAACAAGAATTTTTCAAACAATGGTACAAATTGAACATTGCTCAACAATATTTTACAACGTTCCTTAGTGAGCATCTTTGTCTCAACAAGCTTAATAACACCGTTGATGAGTCGATCTTTATTACGAGGAATTAATGCTGTATGATACGGGAAGCCTAGTGGCTTACGGAATAAGGCTGTTACAGCAAACCAGTCTGCCACACTGCCGATGAGCGCAGACTGTACAGCCCAATACAGAGGCTGATACCAGCTTTCACGGCCATAGAAAAATTGACCTATGAAAACAAAACAGTACAATACGGCAGTCAAACCAAGAATACTATTAGCACGTTGTCGTAAAGTGAGGGATTTCAAATACTGAATCATTTGAGCACCCCCTCTACCAAAAGGTATAAACCGTAGAATATACCACCTAAAACAGCCCCTACGAGAGAGCCATTAATACGAACCATTTGAAGGTCATAGTACATCTTGCCGCGTACGATTTGGGTAATTTCCTCAGGTGAATAGTGAGATAGTTCCTGCTCCACCACCTTATCAATAAGAGGATTCAATTTTTGTAACCACGGAATGCTACGAAGCAAGAAGAACCGTTCAAAGGGCGCTTGCTTATCTGGGTTCAACAAGATTTCCGTACCAAGCACATTAAAGCGACCGATAACGATATCCATGAGGCGTTTCCAGTCCACAGTATCGCCGTCGATGAGCTTGCCTTCCCATTCTTCGAGAACCATTTTAATCCATTGATTTTTGTGCTCTTCGATAAAAGCTTGCCACTCTACATTAGTTTCCAAATTATTGAAGAAGCGAATGGCTTGTCCCCATATGTAACGACCTAAATCAGAATCTATAGACTCGTTATCCTTTAGGAATTGAACAGCCTTTTTCTGTACCGTTTCTACCAATCGTTCTGGTGAAAGCCCATCGCCGCCAAAGGCAATAGCCAATTCACGGAAGAAAGAGTCTTTCGTATAGGTTTTCATAATGTCTAGCATAACACGGTATAAGTACGGATATACTTGATTAGATACAATGACACGCTGACATGTACGGTTAAAGTAGAGCCAGAAAACACTTGCTGTTTGGCGCTCTAACATGCAGCGACCAAACAAGATAACGAGAGGTGTCGCCTTCCAATTTGTAACACCTTTATATATGGCCTTGTTGATTTCCTGACGCATAGGTTCAATATCCATATGAGACAAAACCTGATTACCTACACCATACAAAATATCGCGCATTTGGCCTTGCCCTGCATCGCTCATGCCATATTCGATGATACGGACCATAACGCGCTCTTTTTTGATGGCATAGTACATTTGAGGCACGCGCAATAGTTCCTCGCTGAGCATGGTTCGCCCCATTTGTATAAGTCGCTCCTTGCTACGCGGCAAAATAGCTGTCTTAAAAGGAATACCCAAAGGCTTCGTAAAGAGTGCCGTTACCGCATACCAGTCCGCCAATCCACCGATCATAGCAGCCCCAGATACGTGCATGATAAACGCCCAAAACATATCTTGCCGTTGTGGATATGAAATTAAAAATATAATAGCCATGACAACCAATAGGGTGGTTGCCACTGGTTTAGTTTTCATCATCACTTGATCCTAACTTACTGAATTACGTATACAGACTCTCCCCATATAACGTAGTGACCACATAGGTCACGAACTTTCACGAACTACAACTTGTGAAAGTATATTTAGAATGTGCATTCATCGCCATCTTTTTGAGGCTCCCATATAGGAACATCGCCAAAGAGTGCTTTAAAATACACGGATGGTGTCCATAGTGGACCATTTAGATGCATAGGAATAAAGGCTTTTTTTACCTCTACACGGCGCAAGAACTCAATACTGCCCCACTCCATAGCATCTTCTAGACGATTATCTACTGGGAACATCGCCACGTCTACAGATAAGCCGTCTAATTCCTTAAACTCACGCCATGCCATGTGTTTTGCATCAGCATTGTTCTCCGGAGTATCGCCAAGCCAATGCCACCAGTTGAGGTCACCTGCATGGAAAATAGAATCAGAATCGATATTTTCCGTATTTGTCTTTACGTAGAAAGAACCGCCTTCATCAGTGCTGCCATACATATGGATACCTACATCATCTAATGTGGCATCTTGGCCAGGGCGCATAGTAATACATTTCTTTACCTTGCCCTCTAATGGAACATCTTGATGGCAAATATAGCGCATTCGGGGACCATCAAACTCTGTAATAGACGGATTAAAGTGATCACCGTGAGTATGACTCACAAAGAACCAAAGCTCACGACCGCGTTTCGCTAATTGCCAAACTATATTATTAGGATCTTTATAATAATCAAACACATAGCAACGCTTACCATCATCTACGACAAAGCCGCTATGCGCTAAAAACGTAACATTTAACATTATTATCAGTACCTCTTATTTATTGAGAATTTATATCATTCGTATTGTTTATTATACCATATTTTTCTTAATACATGGCATAAACAAATGACTATTCATGGCATATATAAAGGTCTTTTTAAAGCCTTATCAAATATATAGTGCCCCATGTTTATAATCATAATAAGGGCAGAAATGCCGCTGGCATTTCTTACATGCGGCCAGCGGCTTTCATATAATCAATATATTGATTTCCCCATGTTTCAAGAGATGCTAGAACAGTCTTAAACCCTGCTCCCACTTCAGTAAGGCTGTACTCAACCTTTGGTGGAATGGTGCCGTATACTTCACGGTGTACTAGACCATCATCCTCCATCTGACGTAATGCTCTTGTTAATGTAGCTTGAGTAATAGGATGTAAGCGTCGTTCTAACTCACGGAAACGCACTGGACCTTCGGCTAATTCGTGCATGATCAACAAAGACCATTTGCCGGCTAATAACTTTTGACTCGTTGCAAAAGGACAGCGGCCCACTAAATCATGAACATTTACGAGTTGCTCTGCCATGGTAATTCTCCTTATCTATTAATAGTTAACGTAGAAATTATATGTATCTAACATAATATGTATACCTAGATTAATATATCGATTTCACACTAAAGAATGTAATCCTTAATGTAGTTCAAATCATATCACAAATTTTTAGTATTGCAAGGATTTTATAGTATCTTTTTTTAGTGTACAAAATTTTTTAACCAGTAAATATCATAATTCTATCACTTTTGATCGTACCTATCTAAAATAATTCTACTATTCAAAATATTTGCACGCCTATATAATAAGGTCATCAGCTGAATACAATAACAATTGCTGAGTAAACTTTACTAACATGTATATGGATATGAAATACTCAATTACATTTAAAGGACTATGCTCTCAATAAAAGAGACTTTCACAAAAGGAGAATCAACATGAACATTTTAGTAATCGGTGCAAATGGTAAAGCAGGTCATCGTATAGTAGAAAAAGCCCTCAAAGCAGGTCATCAAGTAACAGGCCTTGTTCGCCGTGAAGGTGCTATTGAAGGAATACCAACCATCGTAAAAGATGCGTTACAATTAACAAAACAAGAACTAACTCAATTTGACGTAGTCGTAAATGCTACAAGCGCTTTCACACCAGATACGTATCACTTACCAGCAGATTTGACATTATTGCTTGTAAAAGCATTAGCTAACACAAATACGCGCCTCATCGCTATAGGTGGTGCAGGCAGTCTCTATGTAGACGAAAATCACACAGTTCAACTAAATGATACACCAGAGTTTCCTCCAGAATTCCTAGTTCGTTCCAAAACCCATGGTAAATCTGACGATATCTTGCGTAAATTTAGCAATGTAGACTGGACAATGTTTACCCCACCACCAATCTTAGATGCAGAAGGCCCTGAATCTAATGACTATGTATTAGGTAATGAAAATGTTATCTTAAACAAAGAAGGCAAACCTTATATCTCATATGCTACATTCGCACAAATTCTAGTGGATGAAATCAACAATCACAAATTTGGTCGCCAACGCTTTACAGCAGTACAAAACTAAGCTATATATTTAGATATACGAAAGAACCGCTAGTAAAAACTAGCGGTTCTTTTTGTGTCTTATTTCATATTTACTGTATTAGTAATACAGTCTTTTACACCACATAGTTCCTTAACAAAAGTCTCTATGTTAGCGAATGTTATCCCAATAATGTTTTCACATCATAGTTAAATTTAGCTGTTGTTTCAGCAGCTGTTTTCTGCCATTCTGTAGGTGCTGTGCCGTCTTTCTCAAGAAAGAATCCAGAATCAAGATAGCGAATGATGATATAATTAGAATCTTTTTGATCAAATCCATTACCACGAGTAAAATCAATGCCATGACCTGTATTGCGCGTTACAATAGCTTCCAATAATGGTAATGTAATGGCGTTCAACGTGATTTTCATATCAGGAGAATCAAAGATTTTTTTTAGAAATGAGCTAGACTTTTCTTCCTTGTATACTAAAAGCTTACTAATCGTGCCATTAGATGCACATACTACACGACGGATATCTTTAATAGGAATATCTACCTTACCATTTGAGATAATACCGTTTTTAATGATAATTTCTCGTTTACCCATAAAGGAAGAGTCTAATGGCAATTGAAGAGTATCTAAGTTCGCAGGAAAATCTGCGGTCAATTTATTTCGAGCAAAGGCTGTAAGAATCGCTTTTGTTTCACGAATGTTGTGACCAGTATTAGATTCTGTGCGGTCCGTATCTAAATCTTGGCCTTCCATATTTTTCCAATTGTGGTCTCTAAACATAATCGTATAGTTACTATTTGAATTTAAATATCTTGTAAGATATAGCTCATTTACATCTTCAAAATCAATATCAGTGATAACCGTACCATTGGCATCTTTACAGAGCACACCATTGTAACTAATTGTTAAAGTACGATCATTACTTTCAAAAACAACAGGATTTGTGTCGAATACAGAAATCATAGCCCTCTCCTTTTCACGACTCTAAACACAATTACACTTGTACATATCAAGTGTATTCACGCAAGCATTGATTAAATATATTAATCAAATACTATTAATTTAATCATACACCTTCTATACAAGTTTAAACAACTACTATATTTTTCTGACAATCTATCTTCTAAATTAACTTAGAAACACTATATGCTTTCACAAAGATATTTACAAAAGATATCAAACAATATCTGTATAAAACAAAAAAGCTGATTCCTAAGAATCAGCTTTTTTATATTTCATTGAATCGTTCAAATGAAGTTATTGTGGAAATTAGATGCTTTCAACGGCAGCAATAGCTGCAACGTCTACAACGTCTTGAGCGGAGCAACCACGAGAAAGGTCATGAACTGGTTTAGCTAAACCTTGAATCAATGGGCCAAGAGCGTCAGCACCGGAGAAGCGTTGTACCAATTTGTAACCAATGTTAGCAGCTTGAAGATCAGGGAAAATCAAGATGTTAGCTTTACCAGCTACATTAGAGCCAGGAGCTTTCTTTTCTGCTACGGAAGGAACGATAGAAGCGTCCAATTGTAATTCACCATCAAATTTGAAGTCAACATTACGTTCTTTCAAGATATTAACAGCTTCAACCACTTTATCTACTTCTGGAGTGGAAGCGGAACCTTTAGTGGAGAAAGACAACATGGATACGCGAGGATCAGCCATACCAACAACTTTACGAGCTTTTTCTACAGTGGATTCTGCAATATCAGCTAATTGTTCGCTAGTTGGGTTAGGCAATACGCCGCAATCGGAGAATACTAGCATACCATCATCGCCATATTCTTTTTTGCTTGTGAACATGAACATGGAGGAAGATACAGTTTTAAGACCTGGTTTAGTACCTACTACTTGTAATGCAGCACGCAATACATTAGCAGTTGGGCAACCGGAACCTGCAACCATGCCATCTACAGCGCCAAGACGAACAAGCATAGCACCGAAGAACAAGCAATCACCTTTCATAGTTGCGTCAGCTTTTTCAGGAGTCATACCTTTTTTAGCACGCAATTCTACGAATGTATCAACCATTTCTTGGTAACGATCGTAGTTAGCTGGATCGATGATTTCAGCACCTTCTACAGATACACCAGCAGCTTTAGCAGCCGCAGCGATTTCAGCAGGGTTACCAACAAGAACAGGTGTTACAAAACCTTCTTTCAAAATGATTTCTGTTGCTTTCAATACGCGTTCATCTTTGTATTCTGGCAACACGATTTTTTTACCTAATGGTTTTACTTGGTCTTTTAATTTTTGAATTAAGTCCACGATTTTTGCCTCCTTAACATTGGCTTATGCCATATCAATACTATTATTATAGCAAATTCAACCTATAGGTAAAAGTACAATTTATTTTCTTAGCCTATTATTCTATTTTTTATACTATGATTTTTATAATAGTAAAAGCTAGGATACAATACTAGTAATAAAATATACCTTGTAATACTGAACTTATACTATTTACCTCACTATTTATATATAATTTGGGAGAACTTATGGCCAATACAGAAACGACAATCAACGCAGTTATCAATCCTCAAACTAACGATACTCCTATCGATATAGAAAAAACCATCAAAGCACTAGAACACAATAATTTTATAGTCCATTATTTTGAAACAGGCATTGCCGTGACACTGCGTTACGCACCATAGGGCGTGATGTATTTCTTACATCTGTAACGCCTTAACCATCTACTACAAAAAAATGCGTAACATGCAAACCATGGAGATTATTATCATTAATGAAGTTTTAGGCTTCTAATAGCTTCGGGTCCGTTCAAAAAATCTTGAATACTCATCTGGCCGAAGCCATTAACAACACGATAAATTGTAGACCATCTAGGGTCAACAGCTCCACTTTCAAGATCGCTTATATAAGATTGAGCCAACCCAGACTTATCTGCCAATTGATATTGAGTCATCCCCAATTGTCTACGCCATAATAAAATCAATATGCCGAGCTTATGTACTTCTTGCCGAATTTGAAGGTCTCTACAACATACGATAGAATTCATGACAACCTCTGTCTACTTTCACACTTAACACATACTTATACCTCTACTATACGTCTAGGTTAACATCCTGAATAGTAGCAGTTGAAATGCGATAACATAAAATACATGATAAAAACTAAGATATACATTAGTCCTATAGAGTCATGTTTATTTGTACATTATATTATGAATAGTTTCATCGTTTCGTGTAATTTTTGTATATATAGAAATTATTAGTACTAAAAATGTACTATTGTTATTCAAAGAAAGTTTATATTATATAAGTTTTTATAGTTTCTATACATTATTCATACATTATGAATGAACTTGAATAGTAATATTATCAGTCACTATACAAAACAAAAAAAAGGACTATACAATTGAACTGCACCCCAAAATTTGGACACAATATTGGGAGGTGCAAATCAAATGTATAGTCCCCTTTGCATATCTCTATAAAGCAATAAATTATAAACTCATAAGATATAATCTTATTTGTTAATACTCTCTTGTGCTTTTTTAATTTCCATATATTTAACCATACCATCAACGGCTTTTTTAGCTTCGCGCATCGCCAATACTACAGTAGCAGGTTTATGTACAACGTCACCACCTGCAAAGACACCATCGCGATTAGTCATGCCATATGGATCTTCAGATGTAACGATATAGCCTTTTTCGTCTACTTTCAAATTATTGCCTTCACCGATAAGACGTGCATTTGGTTTGTGACCAGCAGCAATGATGATTTTATCTACAGGCATAACTTGGAAGTTACCAGTACCGTGAATACCTGCACCATCTTCGTTAAGAGCCATCACTTCATATTTGAAGCCTTCTACCTTGTCTTTACCTTCTACGCCTACTGGAGAAGCGAACCATTGGAATTGAACACCTTCGGCACGTGCTTCTTCGTATTCAGACAACAATGCTGGCATTTGTTCTTGGCTACGACGGTACGCTACTGTTACGGATTCACAGCCTAAACGTACGCATGTACGTGCCGCATCCATCGCTACGTTACCACCGCCGATGATGATTACGCGGTCGCCTTTTTTAACAGGAATTTGAGCTTCATCAAGCTCACCATTTTCTACGAGTTGTACGTTAGTCAACAAATACATAGCTTGGAATACACCATGTACTTCATCGTTTTCCATGCGCACTTCTTGAGGAATATGTGTACCAGTACCGATAAAGATAGAGTCGAAGCCTTCAGCAAAGAGTTCGTCCAATGTTTTATCTTGACCGATAAATGTATTACATACGAATTTAACGCCTAAACCTTCAAGACGAGCGATTTCACGACGTACAACGGATTTAGACAAACGGAATTCAGGAATACCGAATAAAAGTACGCCACCTGGTTCAGATTGTCCTTCAAATACCGTTACATCATAACCAAGTTTAGCGATATCGCCTGCTACGGACAAGCCTGCAGGACCGGAACCTACAACGGCAACCTTACCAAGATCTTGTTTAATTTTCTTAGGTTTGCGAAGTTCATTGATACTTTCAAAATCGGCAGCAAAGCGTTCCAATTTACCAATATTGATAGGCGGTTTCTTCGCCTTATTCATGATACAGTTACCTTCGCATTGGTTTTCGCGTGGACATACGCGGCCACAAATGGATGGCAAGTTTGTACGTTCTGCCAAGATATCGTTGGCTAAACCGAAATTACCGTGTGCAATAGCTTGGATAAAACGAGGGATTTCGTTTTCAATAGGGCAACCCATACGGCACAATGGTTTTGGACAATTCAGGCAACGTTTCGCCTCAGCGAGCGCTTCCTCCATTGTATAATCCGCATCAAAATGTAGTGGTTTTAATTCGTTACTCATGGCACATGCCTCCTAACAAGGATCCAGTACTATACTTATACAGCGTTGCATGTACCTGAGCAATCCGATGAGCCCTCTCACATAGGGATGCCGCCACATGCTGCTAAGATTTATCTTTTGTAACCATTCGATAGACGTGTGGTCACTGGTCAGACACACACTATTCTATAGTATATTCTAAATTGTGAAAGTCGTAACAGTCAAGCAAATATAACACCTTTTGTATACGAATATAGCCCCTATTCATGCAAGGATTGCATAGAAACAGAAGATACTGTAACCGCCATTCTTAAGTGTATATTTACATATATATCTATGCATGTATACTGATAATAGATAGAGTAATTAATTTCCACCACATTAACATACACGTATAGAGGTTCACTATGAACACAATAGACTTTACTGAAACATACTATATCGATCGCCGCGGTTCCCATTCTCGCAAATGGGACGGCGAACACTTAAAATTTAGCCGCACCGATTTATTACCCCTATGGGTGGCCGATATGGATTTTATGCCGCCTCAGTGCATACAAGAGGCTATTTGTACCTATGTAAAAGCCCAACCTTTAGGCTATACCATGACAAATCCCAATTATATAAAAGCAGTCATAAGCTGGTATAAACGCCGTCATCATTGTAATCTTCAAGAAAAATGGCTCACTAGTGCCCCCAATGTCATTACAGGCATTATGTGGTGTATTGGGGCTTTCACAAAACCAAATGATGCCATCGCGGTACTAAGTCCTATATACGGTGCCTTTGATTCTAGTGCCAGAAACGCCCGACGACAAATTATCGCCGTCCCTATGAAACGCGGCGAAGACCATCGCTATACCGTCGATTACAAAGCCTTTGAAAAGGCTATAGTTGAATACGATGTTAAACTATTTATTCACTGCAACCCGCATAATCCTGTAGGCCATGTATGGACTGAAAAAGAAATGGACCGACTATTCAATATCTGTAAGCAACACAATGTGCTCATCATTAGTGACGAAATCCATCAAGATCTAATTACAGGACCAACTCCATTTACCTCAGCCTTATCTGTATCTAACGGCACTTACAAGGACAATATCATCGCTATGTCTTCTGTATCTAAGTCATTCAATATGGCTAGCTTACACCATGCTGAAATTATCATTCCTAACGAAAAGCTACGAAATCAATTTAACGCATATAAAGCTCAGGTATACCACACAGACTCCGACGTTATTGCCGAAGCGGCCATCGCCGCAGCCTACACGCATCCAGAGGCGGAAGCATGGCTCACAGATGTACTGGCTGTTATACGTGAAAACTATGCATATCTGTGCCGAGAGCTTTGTACGGCATTACCACAAATCCGCATCAGCCCTATGGACGGCACCTATTTAGCATGGATTGATTTTGGTGCCTATGTTAA
>JAGZGB010000240.1 GCA_018367495.1 Veillonella sp.
ACGGGTCATGCTTGGTAACTCTGGTAATTTAACAGATCCTAACAAAGCAGGAACCTATGCATAATCCATGCGTACACCAATCCTTACAAACCAAGAGTTGGCGTCCATCAAAGCTCTTGATTGTCGTCGCATGAAATCCGTAACCTTGCCAATTCTCTTCGATCCTACTAAGGGTGCTGAAGGCTTGCGTGATGCGCTAAATGATTTATGCGAAAAGGCAGAAGAAGCAGCTCGTACAGATCAAAATGTGTTGATTTTATCCGACCGCGGTGTCGATGAAAATCATGCACCAATTCCAGCATTATTAGCTGTAGCAGCTGTTCATAATCATTTGATCGACAAAGTGTTGCGTACAGAAATCGGCCTCATTCTTGAATCTGGTGAACCACGTGAGGTTCATCACTTCTGTACATTAATTGGCTATGGCGTAACGGCTGTCAACCCATATTTAGCACTTGAAACGGTTCGAGATTTACAAGCTCGTAAACGTCTTGGTGATATTACACCAGAAGAAGCAGAAAAGAACTACATCAAGGCCGCTGTGGGTGGCATCATGAAAGTTATGTCTAAAATGGGTATTTCCACAGTTCGATCCTACCACGGTGCACAAATCTTTGAAGCATTGGGCTTGAATACTAACTTCATTAACAAGTTCTTTGTAAATACGCCAACGCGTATCGGCGGTATTGGCCTTGGCGGTGTAGCACATGAAGCCTTGGCTCGTTATGAACGGGCTTTCAAATCCGATGAAACTGTACTCGAACCAGGCGGTTGGTATGGTCCTGTAAAAGATGGAGAAGAGCATTTGTTCAATCCTAAGACGATTGATTTGTTACAAGAATCCCTTATCAACAGCGATTATGCTAAATATAAAGAATACTCTAAAGCGATTCGCAACGATTACCACGTTACATTACGTTCCTTGATGGAATTGAACTATCCAGTAGGCGGTGGTATTCCTATCGAAGAGGTTGAGCCGGAAGAGTCTATCGTAAAACGCTTTAAAGCGGGCGCTATGAGTTACGGTGCCATCAGTAAAGAAGCGCATGAAGCGATTGCTATCGCTATGAATCGTTTAGGCTCTACATCCAACTCTGGTGAAGGTGGCGAAGACGTAGCTCGTTTCAAACCATTGCCAAACGG
>JAGZGB010000241.1 GCA_018367495.1 Veillonella sp.
GTACAGGTCGCAATCCAATAGATCACAAAAACTGCTCCTGTTTCACAGATGTAACAATAGAAGCTCAAGCTCAGGCTCAGGCTCAGGCTCAGGCTCAGGCTCAGGCTCAGGCTCAGGCTCAGGCTCAGGCTCAGGCCGATGATACCACAGTTGAGGAGGTGCGCCATGTTTAGTTATGATTTCATGCAAAATGCCTTCTTCGTAGCAATTTGTATTTCTCTTTTATGTCCATGTATTGGTATCTTCATGGTGCTACGCCGTTCCAGTATGATTGGCGATACCATGAGTCACGCATCGCTAGCAGGTATTACACTAGGTTTATTAACGAATACTAATCCAATTTTAGGAGCCTTTATCTTCACTGCCATCTGCGGTGCACTCATCGAGTTCTTGCGAAAATATTTTTCACACCATCTCGATCTTATTCTTACTATCATCTTATCCCTCAGCATCGGTACAGCTATTACACTTATTAGCTCAGGCAAACTAAAGGCTAACGCAAATGTATTCTTCTTTGGTAGCATCCTAACGGTAAACGCAACCGATATGATTAGCATTGCAGTGCTCACCATTTTATCAGTATTAACGCTATACTTTTTGTATAACTCCTTACTCTACATCGCTTACGATGAAGAAGCGGCTCGTGTAGCAGGTGTTAAGGTAGATTTTATCAACTATATCTTTGCCATCTTAATGGCTGCGGCCGTATCAATTTCTATTAAAATTGTTGGTGTCCTCGTATTGAGTGCCATGATTGCGTTACCTGTAGCATCTGCATTACAATTAGAAAAAGGATTTAAAATAACTTTATTATGCTCCATTGGATTTAGCTTGCTCGCTATGATCATTGGACTCTTTGGATCCTACTTCCTTAACGTAGCTCCTGGTGGCTTCGTGTCTCTAACATCGGTAGGTATTTTACTAGTAGTATTAGTCATTAAGAATATTCGAGCTATCATACGACGCATGCAGTTTAGCAAATAAACTAAAACAATCATTAATATGTTTAGATATAAACAACATAGCTAGTTAGAATAATATAGCTAGTTAGAGTTGAATAATATAATTAGTTAAATAAAAAATACAGCTAACTAAATCCGATAGTATATTTGATATATTATTAGCCATATAAACCATCTAACT
>JAGZGB010000242.1 GCA_018367495.1 Veillonella sp.
ATCACTCTCGGTAATAGCTTACGCAGAATTTTGCTTTCATCCTTGGATGGGGCAGCTATCACCTCTATCAAAATTGATGGAGTTCTTCATGAATTCTCTACTATTCCTGGTATTCGCGAAGACGTTACAGATATCATTCTTAACCTAAAGCAATTATGCATTAAAGTTGAAGAAGATGTTCAATTACCTTTAGAAGTTCATTTTGACTTCCAAAAGGATGGCGTATTGACAGCTGCTGACTTATCTGAGCAATTCCCACCAGAAGTGGAAGTATTGAATCCTGAACTCGTGATTGCGACAATGGATGAGACAGCTCATCTCGTTATGGACGTAATGATCGAACGTGGCAAAGGTTACGTTCCATCCACGAAGAATAAAAAAGATACAGATGTAATCGGTTGTATTCCAATTGATTCTATTTATTCTCCAATTCTTCGTGCCAAATACGAAGTGAGTGATGTTCGTGTAGGCAATGAAATGGACTTTGACAAACTTACATTGGAAGTTTGGACTGATGGTTCCATTACTGCTGCTGATGCAGTGGCAAAATCTGCTGCCATTATGATTGGTTATTTAGGGAACTTCACTAAATTAGCACACTCTGCAGATGTTGTAGATGTAAACACAGGTGAAGGCGGTATCGTTGTTGATCCAGTAGGTTCCGATAATGAAGAACCAGCTGTAGATGACGGCCCAGCAAAGATTTCCATTGATGAATTGGAACTCTCTGTTCGTGCGTATAACTGCTTAAAACGTGCTGGCATTAATACAATTGCAGATTTGCTAGACAAAACCATTGATGACTTAGGAAAAGTTCGCAATTTAGGCAAAAAATCCATCGATGAAATTGAGGAGAAACTCAACAATCATCCAGGTGGTTTTCAACTTAAACAAAAAGGCGAATAAGGAGGAAGACGAATGTACAGAAAATTAGGCCGCGACAGCTCCGCTCGTAAAGCGTTGTTCCGTAGCATGTTAACATCTTTCTTCCAATATGAGCGTATTGAAACTACAGAGGCTAAAGCGAAAGAACTTCGCTCTTTAGCTGATCAAATGGTAACTTTGGCTAAACGTGGTGATCTTCATGCACGTCGCCAAGTTCTTGCATACCTCATGGATGAAAGCGTAGTAAAAAAATTGTTT
>JAGZGB010000243.1 GCA_018367495.1 Veillonella sp.
TAAAGAAGGTCTTGGTGGCGAAGTAATCGCATACGTTTGGTAATAGTAGCAATAGGAGGTAGAAATAATGTCACGTATCGGTAGAATGCCTATCGAGATTCCTGCAGGCGTTACTGTTACATATGATAACCATCATATGAACGTAAAAGGTCCTAAAGGTGAATTATCTCGCGATTTGCATCCAGATATGATCATCACTGTAGAAGGTAACACAATCACAGTAGCTCGTCCTTCCGAAGATAAAGCTCATCGTGCCCTTCACGGTTTGACTCGCGCTCTTGTTGCTAATATGGTAACAGGCGTAGCAGAAGGATTTACAAAAACTCTTGAAATCAACGGTGTTGGTTACAGAGCGGCTAAACAAGGCAATAAATTGGCTCTTACACTTGGCTTCTCTCATCCGGTAGAGATGGAAGCTCCAGCTGGTATTACAATTGAAGTTCCAGCTCCTAACAAAATCGTTGTGTCTGGTGCAGACAAAGAAGTTGTAGGTGCAGTAGCAGCTGATATCCGTAAATGGAGAAAACCTGAACCTTACAAAGGTAAAGGTATCCGCTATGAAGGCGAAGTTGTTCGTCGTAAAGCTGGTAAAGCTGGTGCAAAAGGTAAATAGTAATATCATCTATATGAATGAAAGGAGTGAATATCTTGCCTCGTAAATCTAGTAGAAACATCGCTCGAGCAAAACGTCATCTTCGTATTCGCCGCCATATTTCTGGTACGGCAACTTGTCCACGTTTGAACGTATATCGCAGCTTGAGCAACATTTACGCTCAAGTTATCGATGACGTAGCAGGTACAACATTAGTAGCTGCTAGCTCTTTAGATAAAGATTTAAACTTATCCTATGGTGGTAACATTGCTGCTGCTAAAGCTGTTGGTGAAGCAGTTGCTAAAAAAGCTATCGCTAAAGGTATTGACACTGTAGTGTTTGACCGTGGTGGTTACATTTATCATGGTCGCGTAGCAGCACTTGCAGAAGGTGCTCGTGAAGCAGGCTTAAAATTCTAAGAAGGAGGAACTATAGACATGGCGAGAATTGACTACACCAGTCTTGATCTTAAAGAAAGAGTAGTATTCATCAACCGCGTAGCCAAAGTAGTTAAAGGCGGTCGTCGTTTTTCCTTCAGCGC
>JAGZGB010000244.1 GCA_018367495.1 Veillonella sp.
ATGGCTATGAGGATCCACCTGTTCCCATCTCGAACACAGTAGTTAAGCTCATAAACGCCGAAAGTACTTGGCTGGAGACGGCCTGGGAGGATAGGAAGCCGCTGATTGCTTAAAGGCACACCTGTGGGTGTGTCTTTTTTTTGTATGGCTTCCTATCCTCCCAGGGTACCTGGTGAGCAGGGCAGTAGAAGATGGAGAAGCGTAGCGACGACAGATTCACTGCATCGCTTAGTTCGGAGCGTAAGATGGACATGTAGCGAAGCTACATAAGGCCATCTACAGCGACGAACACCCAGTATACTGGAGGGAAGAACCGTACATGAGAACTCGCTGATTAACGAAATAGAGGGCCAACCCTAAAGGGTTGGCCCTCTATTTTGTGCTCTAACGAGCACATTCTAATTCCTTCTAGAGCCGTCTCCAGACAAGGTTGTACAAGTATTATCTATGGATAGTAATCTATGGGACGGAGCTGGGAAGGGTAGGGTGTGAGGCCGCAGAGGAGCGTAGCGTCGCATGGGGCCCACATATCACCTTCGACGAAGCCCTAAAGGATGTGCTGTACATTAAAACATTGTATTATATGTTGCCATGGGCGAGTGTGATAGGAAGCTGCGGCTAGTGGTAGGAGGCAAACTATATCCATACATAATATTTGATTGATCAAAACAATACATAAGATCTTCTTTAATAAAATTTCCTAATTCATCATTTTTATGTAATTAATAATACTTTAATTATAAATTTTAATAATCAGTATCTACTACATATTTTATTCATGCATAGTTTTATCTAAAAATTATATATAAGTCGATAAATATAGATGAATACTGATTTTACAGTTATCTTTACAGCAATTAAATATGTACCAAAATTTACTCGTTTCATATATGTCTCATAATACTTTCACTATGTTTTCACATACAATTTATATACTAGCAATAGTTGATTGAGATCAACTAAGGAAATGGAGGTCTACTGCAAATAACTTTTACCTGTCCCTTTTACAAATAATACAAACAACACAACACAAAACAATACAACACATAAAACAACACTTAAATACACAACAATACTCTCCCTGTGTATAAACAAAACAATACATATACAAAACTCTCTAATT
>JAGZGB010000245.1 GCA_018367495.1 Veillonella sp.
AGAGTTATTGACTATGTTATACCATTTTTAAATACCATTGATTTTAAGTGGTATGCGTATTCACTGAATTTATTGTGGGCAGCCCTTATATTGGCCCCTGTCGGGATTATTAACGTATCTCCTTATATCATTTTTTCCTATATTATAGATACCATTTTGATACGACGCGAGGTGAAAGCTTTAATAAAAAAACATTCCATTGATCAAATAAAATGTGGTTAGATTATATCTATTTGTTTAGGAGAGAGTATTATGAGTCATTTAAAAGATTTCAATTGGACTGGATTTTGGAAAGACACCGATTATGCATTTGAGTCCTATATAGGTAGAGAGGTTACCGATGAAGATATTAAGAATGCTGAAGCTGAACTAGGCTATACATTGCCTGCAGCATATATTGAACTACTTAAAAACCATAATGGTGGTGTAGTAAATAAGAATTGTTTTATTAACGATGATGACGATTGTGTATATATAACAGGAATATATGGCATTGATAGGGATAAAAAATACTCTCTTTTAGGTGAGATGGGTAATGAATTTTGGATTTCAAAAGTAAAATATCCCCCTATCGGTATCGTTGTAGCCGATACAATTTCCGGCGGTCACGACATGATTTTCCTCGATTATCGTGAGTGCGGTCCAACCGGTGAACCTAAGGTTGTACGGGTAGATCAAGAATGTGATTACTCAATGACTCCCTTAGCAGATAACTTTGGTGACTTTATTAAGAACTTATATTTCAATATAGAAGACATTACGGATGAAGAGTTTCAAGAATTAAGTGATGTGGAAAAGGTTAAGCTCCTTAATGAACAAGAGGGCATCGATTTCAAGCGTGCGATGGAGTTATTAACTAACATAGGCATTGATAATTTGTCGCCTATATTATTAAGCGCCTTAGGACGTATGTATAACAATAATGGCCGCGCAGCAGAGGCTATCGATTTATTTAATCGTATAGATGAGGAACATCGTGATTGGTCTTGGTATTATCGTTGTGGCTATGCTTATGGCATGCTAGGGTATGGTAAAAGCTATGAATCTGAACATGTACAGAAGGCATTACAATTAATAGAAACAGGCATAAAAATGACGAAAGAAGCCCATTTAGAT
>JAGZGB010000246.1 GCA_018367495.1 Veillonella sp.
AATGATAACTTCCAAAAAACTCCACCGGCCGGGTCTGACTTCGGCCTACGGCCTTCGCAGGGCCAAAGTCGTTTTTTGAAAGCCATCATTCCATATCTACATTACTTACCGAGACAAAATCTACTAAATAATTCATCTATCATGCTTTCACGAATTGTGTCGCCCGTGATGTCGCCCAGTAGTTCCCAGGCGCTGCGCAAATCGGTAGCGACAAAGTCTACCGGCATGCCCATGTCGATGGAGGAGAGGGCTTCTTCGACTTGAGCTTTTGCTTGTTCCATGAGGCTAATGTGGCGCACGTTACTAATCATGGCGCTGTTGTCTTGTTTTACGCGACCGCCATAGACGAGTTCTTGCACCCATTTGGAGAGAACTGCAGATCCTTCGCCGTCTTTGGCACTGATGCGTTCGATAGCTGTAAAAGTCCCGTGTTCTTTAATATTTTCGTCTGTAACGACTTGTGCCACATCGGACTTATTGAGGAGTACGATGGTATTCAAATCGCTGACAGAGGTCAAAATTTCGATTTCTTCAGGGGTCAATGGGGTAGACCCATCGATAACGCAGAGCACGATATCTGCTTTTTTAATATAATCGCGAGCACGCTCCACACCAAGGGCTTCCACCGTATCTTGTGTGTCTCGAATACCTGCCGTATCGATGAGGCGCAGAGAAATGCCTTCTACGGTCATATATTCTTCAATACTGTCCCGCGTCGTCCCCGGAATATCCGTTACAATAGCGCGGTTTTCGCGCAAGAGAGCGTTCATAAGACTCGATTTACCTGCATTTGGACGGCCTACAATAACCGTCGTAATACCATCGCGAATAAGGCGACCTGTGTTCGCTGTGGACAACAAATCATCCATAGCTTTCAAAATAGGCTCTAGCTGCTCACGAACCTCTTGGCTCGTTACATCCTCAATATCCTCTTCCGGATAGTCGATAGTTACCTCTAAATGAGCAATCATGGCGATAAGCTGTTCACGCACATCTTTTACAAAGGACGAAACGGTGCCGTCCAGCTGCGATACAGCGAGAGAAAGGGAGTCCTCTGTTTTTGCTTCAATAATATCAATGATCGCCTCCGCTTGGGTGAGGTCGATACGTCCG
>JAGZGB010000044.1 GCA_018367495.1 Veillonella sp.
TGGAGATATTTTGGTTGCCATCGGTGGCGTAATCCCTGCTCAGGACTATGAATTCCTACGCGAACATGGCGCAGTGGCTATCTTTGGCCCTGGTACAGTCTTGCCTGTAGCGGCTAAGAAATTACTAGAAACATTGATTAGTCACATTCAAGACGAAGAGTTTAATGACTGATACTTACCGTCCCGACTGGGTGCCAGAAGAAGCTAAGAAAGATGATACTTATGCGTGCCGCGTAATGAAAGGCGTCAAAGAAATGCACGATGGTCTTTTATCTAGCTCCGCTCATCTGGCTCCGTCGGTACGTCCCGTACAGCGACGCAAGAAGTTAACTGTCGCTGATTATGTACGCGGTATCGAGCAGGGGGACCGCGTTATACTTTCGCGGGCTATCACATTAGTAGAAAGTAATAATAAGGAACACTTTAAATTAGCTCAACAAGTATTACAAGCTATATTGCCACGCACAGGCAAGGCGTTGCGCATAGGTATTACTGGTGTGCCTGGGGCTGGTAAAAGTACATTTATTGAAGCCTTTGGGAATATGCTTATTGAAGCAGGTTACAAGGTGGCCGTACTTGCTGTAGACCCTACAAGCCAAGTTACAAAAGGCAGTATTTTAGGTGATAAGACGCGGATGGAAACGTTGACGAAACATCCAGAGGCGTATATCCGTCCATCGCCGGCTGGTGGTACACTAGGCGGTGTGGCTCGTAAAAGTAGAGAGACAATGCTACTTTGCGAGGCTGCTGGGTACGATATCATTCTCGTTGAAACCGTTGGCGTAGGACAAAGTGAAGTCACTGTGCGTTCCATGGTAGACTTCTTTATGCTCATCGTATTAACCGGTGCCGGTGATGAATTGCAAGGCATCAAAAAAGGTGTTATGGAGCTAGCAGATGCCATTGTGGTCAATAAGGCTGATGGGGATAACCTCAAACGAGCTCTTATCGCTCGTAGCGATTATGATCGAATGTTGCACTACATTCGTCCGGCTACGGAAAAATGGAAAACCCAAGCCTATACATGTTCAGCCGTTACAAAGGATGGTCTCGATGAATTGTGGGATGTAATCCAAGAATTTGCTGAACAAGGCAAAGAAAATGGCGTGTTCTTAAAACGCCGTCAAGAACAATCTCTTCGTTGGGTACGTGATATGATTGACGAACATTTGCACAACCTATTCTTTAACAATGTAGTCATTCAAGGGCGTATGGGCGAAGTCGAAGCAGCCGTCTTAGACGGTGAAATGAGTGAATCTCAAGCCGTTGAGGAATTAATAGGCGTTTTCGATAAGTCTATTAAATAAGTAGATAGCTACATATTTAATTGATAAGCTATCATAACTTATCTATTAAGACACTCCGATTAGCTCTCATACTGATTTAGACATATAAGATGTATCCATAAAAGGCATAGTATAAACATTACTATTGGGTTTACACCAATGAAAATGTATACTATGCCTTTTTATATGCCTATGAAAGTATATTCATGAAATAAACTTCATGATATTCATGCTTAATACTTTCGAAAAAATCATATATGATATATAATTTAATCATAGATTGTTACTTGTGTGTGATTAAAAAGAGAGGGTCACTTAAATGAGTAAAAAAATGTTGTTACCAGTAGGTGTAGTAGTTTTAATTATTGGCATTGTTATCTTACTATTAAATCCAGATCCTGCTACAACAAATTTGGAAATTGCAAGAAATGCTACTAATGCACGAGAGGCAGCTAAAGCGATTTCTTCCAATAATCAAACCTATGCGTGGATGTATTCCATCGGTATGTTCTGTAGCGGCTTTGGTTTGTCCTTAACAATCGGCGGCATACTTGTAAAATTCCTTAAAAAAGATTAATAAACCATACGAATGCTGTGGTCATGCTATGATTAAATTATGATGGAATTAAGGCCGAGTAAAGGTAAAATAGAAGTAGAGTAATAAGAAAAATTAAAGGCTATACTAATATGTGTATTATTAGTATAGCCTTTTTTTGTCCCATACATATTTTTAGATACCTTAAAACGTGATATAATAAATTTTAATAGAGCCTAGAGGGTAAAGGCTTTTGGAGGTTAGTATGAGTAGCATAGCGCATTTATTTGTGGCTGGTGGATTTGTTATGTATCCGCTAGTAATTTTTTTGCTCTTTGCGTTGATGATTGGCATTGAGCGCATCGTTTTATATCGTAAGTTTACAAAGGACTTGCGTCGCTTTAATAAGGCATTAGAAAAGAACCAAAGCTGGGTTATGTTGCCAAGCGTATTGGAACGTGACACATTGGAGCTGGGGTCTTTGTTTGCTCGTGCCATTCGTAGCGCTAAGAACTACAATAGCTTGGAAAATCGTTTGCAAGATATCGTATCCTATGCAGATGAACGTTTAAAACGCGGTCTTAGCTGGCTTAGTATGATTGTAACAATGGCTCCATTATTGGGCCTGTTGGGGACTGTGCTTGGTATGATTCGCGCCTTTGCTGTCGTAGGCGGCGATATTGGTGCTCCTACTATCATTACTGGTGGTGTATCCGAAGCCTTAGTAGCAACGGCGACAGGCTTGACGGTAGCCATCATTGCTCTTGGCTTTCACAGTTACTGTGCGGCTAAGGTGAACGATTCTATTGCTACATTAGAGCATGAATGTGGAAATATCCTCGATGCATACAACGAGGACCATGATCTATGAGACGACGCACATTAGGGGTTAAAAAAGAACCGACAATTATGATTATCCCTATGATTGATATCGTATTCTTTTTATTGGTATTTTTCATGGTGGGGACATTGTACATGAATACGGAACAGCAGATTCCGCTTAATTTGCCATCTGCATCGACATCTACGGCAAAATCTATTGAGCCTATTACGATTACCTTAACCACAACACATACGTTGTATATTGATAATCAAGAGATTTCTTCAGAACGTTTGGCAGAAGAAGTGCGGTCTATCGTTAAACAAGCACCGCGACAAGCCTTTGTTATCCGTGCATCTAAAGATGTATATTACAGCGAGGTTATTGCTCTGTTAGATATGCTCAAGGTAAATGGCGCTAAATATATTAGTGTTGCAACGGAACGGAAGTGATTCTATGTTTGAATCGCATTATCTGAAACCGTTTATTGTGTCCTTGGGAATTACGACGATACTTATCTCTGGAATGGGGCTTTCTTTACGAGGTATGACAGGAACTGGTGCAGCTAATGATGCGGCTGAAATCAGTTTTGACTTGCCTGACGATAGTGAAAGTAGTGTAGAGGTGGCGGAACAAACTCCAAAACCTGAGGAGAAGGTGGCGCCAGTAGAAGCTGTGCCGGAAAGTGCAGCGCCAAAACCTCAACCTCAGTCACAAACTATACAGGAAGACGTGAAGCCCGATGATAGTGAACAAACTAAAACAATAGACGCTAATACTAACACACCAGAGCCACGAAGAGAATGGACTGTTCCTAAAGCAATCGAATCTGAAGCCACTGGTGGCGAACAGGCTGTAGTAGCTCATGAGAAACAATCAAAGCCTAAAGAACAACCTATAGGTAAGGATATTACATTAGACCCCAATGCAAATGGTAATGGTCGTACAGAATCGGCTGATTTGTCATTCTTATCGGATCTTGCATGGAGTTTATTGACCCCAGGTCAGCAAGAGTTGTTGCGCCAACCTGCGATTAATCCGAGTGCATATTTGCGCCGTGTACAAGAACAGGGGGCTGCGTCATCTGTAACAGGTACTGTTACGGTGAAGGTGAATTTTGGTGAAGATGGACATGTTATCGTTGCTCAGAATACACCGCGTATAGTCGTTGATGGCGTACCGCCTGATGTTATGGAAGAAGCATTGCGCATTGTTAAAACCAGTGGTAGCATTGTTAACAACTCTGGACGCATACAAACCTTAACAATTCCTGTCGTTATGGGACAATAAAGAGGCATATCACATACAATTGTATGTAAGATATGCCTCTTTTAGTTTTGTATTATTTTGTATTATTAGTTATTGGTAGAGTATTCTGTATTGTTTCTAGCTTATTAGTTGTAGGCTATTAATCCTGATTGGTAAGCATAGTTTTTGTAGAATTAAACACCGCAAGGTATACGATGGCACCACCGATAAATAATGTGACTTGCATAGATGCACTAAACTGATTGACACGCCATAAAGCAAAGGCGTAAAAGAACATAGTCACTAGCATGATAAGAAATGCAATAATAACGCGTACATTTGTGTTAACCACTAAGGAGGTAGTAATGCGAGACTTGTTGAGTAAGACATACATTAAGGATACAATAATATCTGCTGTAAAAATAGAGAATACATAATTGAGATCAAATTCTCCAAATAATACTATCGCCAATCCAATAAAGCTGAGTCCAAAGAATAAGCGTAATAGAATACCTATAGTGTTAGATTCGTTGCGCTGTGCACGACGCTCTTTGCGATTTAAATTTGCCATGAAAGCCTCCCTAATTTTCATAGTAGATTTGGTCTGTATGTTTATTATATATCACAATGTACAGCTATGATACAGTATTAGTGAATTTATTTAGTGCCTATCCCAAAATGATCAAAAGAGTTCAGCGTATTGATGAAAATATAGAAGTGTACGATCTGCAAGAGAGTTTTATGTATAATAGACTATTAAGAAAATAGGCGTTATAAATACGAACAATTAGTGAAATTAATATAATTATCATTCGGGAAACTTGGCTTCATTCATTGAATGGAGCTTTTACATATGGTACAATTATCGTATAGAAAATCTAGCTTTTATCATGCAAAGGAGACATCATGATACCACGTTATACACGAGAAGAAATGGGCCATATTTGGAGTGAACGCAACGAGTTCGACACAATGTTATTAGTAGAAACATTGGCATCCGAGGCGCAAGCTGAGTTGGGCGTTATCCCTAAAGAAGCGGCTAAAGCCATTCGTGAAAAGGGCAATTTCGACGTTGAACGCATTCATGAAATCGAAAAGGAAACAAACCACGATATCATTTCCTTCGTAACAGCAGTGGGCGAATACGTAGGTCCTGAAGCGGCTAAATACATCCACCTTGGCCTTACATCCACTGACGTTAAAGATACAGCGCTTGGTTATATGATGAAACAAGCATGCGATATCTTGATTGAAGATTTGAAACGTTTGCACGAAGTATTGCGTCGTCGCGCAGCTGAGTTCAAATATACGCCTATGATTGGTCGTACTCACGGTATTCACGGCGAACCTACTACATTTGGCTTGAAATTAGCATTGTGGATGGCCGAAGTAGAACGCGACATCGAACGCATGGAACATGCTCGTAAAAGCGTAGCTGTTGGTAAATTGTCCGGTGCTGTTGGTACATACTCCAACATCGATCCATTCGTAGAACAATATGTATGCGAAAAATTAGGTCTTGAACCTGTTAAAATCGCTACACAAGTCGTACAACGTGATCGTCACGCTGAATTGTTGTCCACTATCGCTGTTGTAGGCGGTACATTGGACAAAATCGCTTTGGAAATCCGTCATTTGCAACGTACTGAAGTGCGCGAAGCGGAAGAATATTTCAGCCCTAAACAAAAGGGTTCCTCTGCAATGCCTCATAAACGTAATCCTATTACATGTGAAAGAATCTGCGGCATGGCTCGTTTGCTTCGTGGCTATGCTCAATCTGCTTATGAAGACCAAGCGTTGTGGCATGAACGTGATATTTCCCATAGCTCTGTAGAACGTGTTATCTTACCAGATGCAACAATTGCATTGAACTACATGCTTCATTTAACAATCCGCACTATCGATAAATTGTTGGTATATCCTGAAACAATGCTTAAAAACCTTAACCTTACAGGTGGCCTTGTATTCAGCCAAACAATTTTAACTCACCTTGTAGACAAAGGTGCAGTACGTGACGAAGCATATCGTTGGGTTCAAAAATATGCTATGGAACGCTGGCTTGAAGGCAAAGATTTCGCTACAGGTCTTAAATCTGATGAAAATATCAAGAAATATATGACTGCTGAAGAAATTGATGCATGCTTCGATCCACATAAATTGTTGAAACATGTTGATACGATTATGGCTCGCTTTGGCCTATAATTGTAGGGTGATTCCCACATAACATATGAAAGATTAGGGTAGGTATAGACCAACAGCCTATGGTACATGCATTAGGAGTTGGCTGTGCCTACCTATTTTTTATTTAGGAGGTTATATGAAACGTATCATACGCAAATACGGACCACCTATTTTTCATTGTATTAATGACTTTGGACAAGGTTCTCTAGCGGCACTTATACCGTTTTTTATAGCTAATTTTGGGCTTAATTATTATCAATCGGCATCTATTATTTTCTGTAACACTGTGGTAGCTTCTGTAGCGCAGCCTGTTTTGGGGTATGTGGCGGATCGTTGGCGCGTGCCTTGGTTTATTCCGGTAGGATTTTCCATAACATTAGTCTCCATTAGTACCATTGCATTGGCTACGAGCTATGAAATGATACTTGCTCTATCGCTCATTGCAGGTTTTGGGGCTGCATTGTTTCATCCTGAGGCGGCGCTTCTCGTAAATCGCATGCAATCTTATGAACTGGGGAATGCTATGGGGCGCTTTGCGGTAGGCGGTAGTGCTGGCTTTGCACTGGGGCCCCTCCTTGCTGGGGGCGTTTATGTCTTTGGGGGACAATTCCTTTGGCTATTTACCGCTATTGCTTTGCTCGGTGTATTGCTATATCTCTATGCCTTTACGGGCGAGGCTGATACGACTAATGCTGGTGAAAGTAACAGCTCTGCTATATCTACTCATACGGGTACGAATGATTGGACTAGCTTTGGTAAGCTATTCTTTGTAATTGCTTCACGATCCATATTGTTCTCTGTACTATCTATCTTTATTCCTATCCTGTACATTACCGTTATAAACGGTGAAGCCAGTGCTTCTAGCTTGGCTCTCACTATGTACTTTGCGATGGGCGCAGTCCTTACCTATATGGGTGGGGCTTTATCTGATACATTAGGCTTCCTTAAAACGGTACGCTTAGGTAATCTTATCTTCTTGCCATCTGTTTTAGTGTTTATATTTGTACCTAATATATGGGGCTTCTTTGGTGCCATGATACCAATGGCTTTTGGCGTATTCTCACAATACGGACCGATTACGGTACTAGGCCAAAAGTACCTTGCTAAAAACGCAGGCTTTGCTTCTGGTATTACGTTAGGACTTGGTATTACTTTAGGTGGTCTTGTAGCGCCTTATATTGGACACTTGGCAGATATTTATGATGTACAAACCGCTTTAATAACACTGATACCTGTAGGCTTGATGGGGCTCTTAATGAGCTTCTGGCTAAAGGAACCAAAATAACATTTTTAAAGACTTTACAGAAAATCACTCATGCATTTGAAAAGAAACTAAAGATTGAATTTGTATAAATACTTTCACAGAGTCCGAACATTGTTGTATAATGTTAGTGGATTATTTAGACTTTCACATGGAGGATATAGATATGGCAACAAGTATGGTTATCGGCACTCAATGGGGTGACGAGGGTAAAGGTAAGATTGTTGACTGGATTGCGGAACGTGCAGATGTTGTAGTGCGCAGTCAAGGTGGTAATAACGCAGGTCATACTGTTGTGGTAGATGACAAAGCATTTGCTCTTCGCCTTTTACCAAGCGGCATTTTGTATGATAACAAGCAAAACATTGTTGGTACTGGTGTTGTAATCGACCCTAAAGTATTGTTACAAGAAATTGAAGGCCTTGAAAAACAAGGTAAATCTGCAAAATCCCTTCATATTTCTGATCGCGCACATGTTATTATGCCATATCATATCGCTTTAGATAATGCAGAGGAAGCATCCAAAGGTGATGCTAAAATCGGTACTACTAAAAACGGTATCGGCCCTTGCTATGCTGATAAAATTAATCGTATCGGTATTCGTATTTGCGATTTGTATGACTTGGAAACATTTAAACAAAAATTAGCATACAATGTAGAATTCAAAAATAAAATGCTTACTAAGGTTTATGATGCAGAACCTGTTAACTATGATGAAATCTTAGCGGATTACATCAAATATGCTGAAGCCTTGAAACCATATGTAACAGATACTAATATTGCTGTTCTTAAAGCTATTAAAGAGGATAAAAAAGTGTTGTTTGAAGGGGCTCAAGCCACTATGCTTGACCTTGATCATGGTACATATCCATTTGTAACATCCTCTCATCCAATCGCTGGTGGTGCTTCTACAGGTGCTGGCATTGGACCTAATTACTTGAAAAATATCTTCGGCGTAGTAAAAGCTTATGCAACACGCGTTGGTGCAGGTCCATTCCCTACTGAACTTCTTGACGAAACTGGAGATAACCTTCGTGAACTTGGTCATGAGTTTGGTACTGTAACTGGTCGCCCTCGTCGTTGCGGTTGGTTAGATCTTATGGTTGTAAAATATGCTGCAGGTCTTAACAGCTTAGATTATCTCGCTATCACTCGTTTGGATATTCTTGATACTTTCAAAGAATTGAAAATCTGTGTAGGCTATAAATTGAATGGTAAAGAGGTAGAGGGCTTCCCAGCTAACTTGAAAGATCTTGAAGCATGTGAAGCTGTTTACGAAACATTACCAGGTTGGGAAACTGATATTTCCGGTATCCGTGAGTACGATAAATTACCTGAAAATGCTCGTAAATATGTTGAACGTATTGCGGAAGTAACAGGTGTACCTTTGGGCATTGTATCTGTAGGCCCTAACCGTAATCAAACTATTGATTTAGTGAATGTATTCTAAGCTATACGGATTTGGTATAGTACTATTCATAGAAAAGAGACTGTGATTTATCATTATAAATTGCTGGATTTCTTTGCTATACAATCAGCTTATAGAATTATACATATAAGACCCCTCATTGAGGGGTCTTTTGTATTGAAAGTTGTTAGTGTACAAAAATATGTAATTTATACTTAACCCTTTAGATTACTAATATAGTGCGGTATATCGAAGTATGCTATAAGGTTATTATAAACTTGATATATCGAAAAAATTATGTAAAAAGATTTTGCAAAATTATTATATATACATTTTTGTGTATAACTAAATAAATCTATGAGATGAAAATTTATTTAAAATATTTATACCAAATAGCCTATAATGTGCTGAAATTAGTTTATAATGTGGTAAAAATTACCCATATATGCTTATTTTGTATTCATAATAAATTATTAAGATACAAATATAAAGAAAAAAATAGATTTACATTAAGAAATAGTATATAATAGTATCACTAAGTAGATTGACATTTTTTGATACGGATTTGAGGAGTTAAAGATATGGTTGAAGTTTCTTATGAACGTTTGGCTACAATTTTTAAGGCATTAAGCGATGAAACAAGATTACACATCATCGACATGTTGTCTTGTAATGAATTATGTGCAGCTGATATTTTAGCTAGCTTCAATTTATCCCAATCTACGTTAAGTTACCACATGAAAATCTTAATTGATGCAGGTGTAGTTAACTCTCAACGTAATGGTTTATGGACTCGTTATTCTATTAATGAAGCAACATTTGGCGACATTTTAGAAATCATTCCTCAATTATATAAATCTAAGGATGAATGTATTTGTGCACAAATCAAATACTGTCGTATTTCTGATCACGAAAAAGAAGCGTAGCAATGAGACGTTGGATTATGCATGTTGATATGGATGCATTCTTCGCGTCCATTGAACAACTGGATCATCCAGAATATAAAGGCCACCCCGTTATCGTGGGTGGTCTTTCTTCACGTGGTGTCGTGGCTACCTGCTCCTATGAGGCTCGTAAATTCGGAGTCCATTCTGCTATGCCTATATCTCGGGCTAAAAAACTCTGTCCCAATGGCATCTATGTATATCCTCGTATGAATCGCTATAAAGAGGTATCTCATCAGATCTTTTCTGTCATGAAGGAATTTACTCCTTATATTGAGCCTTTATCTATCGACGAAGCCTTTCTTGAAGTGAGCGGTATGTCTACCATGTATAGCGGACCTAAAGCGCTAGGACGTGCTATTAAAGACCGTGTGTATGAAGAAACAGGCCTTATTATTTCTGCCGGTTTGGCACCTAATAAATTCCTTGCTAAATTAGCTTCAGATTTAGATAAACCAGATGGGCTGGTAGTGATTCCCTATGGGCGTGAAAAAGAGGTACTCGCTCCACTACCCATAAAACGAATCTGGGGTGTTGGGCCTCATACGGAAAAACGATTGAAATCAGGGGGCTTTCACTTGATGCGTCATATTCAAGAATTGCCTGATGAAAGCAGTTTGATTTCTCTTGTGGGCAATCAGGCACGACGTATATGGGAACTAGCAAATGGTATTGATGAAAGGCCTATAGAGATAGATCGTAAAATACAATCCATTGGAGCTGAAGAAACCTATGAAGAGGACCTTATCAGTGGCAGTGCTATTGAATTAGAATTTAGATACTTTGCCAATCGTTTATCAAAACGGTTACGAAAACGTAATCTTTTGGGACAAACTGTATCAATTAAGGTAAGGTATGATGACTTCACTACAGTGTCGAGACAAAAGCGTTTAGATACGCCTTCAGATCATGAACATGTCTTTTATGAAACAGCTCTAATTCTGTGGAATAAGCTCATGCAAGATAAGACGAGCAAGCAGCCTAAAGGTACAAAGAAAGATGTGGAAGTACTAGGGGCTACTACAAAGGTAAAGTCTACACATTTTCAACCTAGTAGTTTTAAACATAATAGTTTTGATGGACTCACTTTTACGAATCCTCCAGGTCCTATACGTTTATTAGGCCTTACCATTAGTGGATTAGATGAAGAAGTACCTATGCAAGATAGCCTTTTTGAATCCCCTCAGAATAAAACGGAAAATAAGCTGGCTGGTGTACTGGATTCCTTAGAGTCTAAGTTTGGTGAAACTGCTATTATGAGTGGGGCTCTATGGCAGCGTTTTCACGGCGATAATGGGACGCGTAGGAAACGGTCGGAACTAAAGGGCTCAGTGGATGCACAATCTACAAAAGAGGATGTATAATCCACTAGAATAGATTTAGTTTAGGATGTAGGTGAATAGGCTATATAATAGGGTGGACAGTGCTATAAAATAGACTTATAAACTTTATATTGAATACTTTCGCTAATGTAATTATTCGTGTTACAATATGGATATAGTGTTTAGAAAATTACCGCAAGAGAGGTATAGATATGAGTTTATTTCGTGTAGCCATCCATTATGGCATCAACAGCAATGGTTTCTTATCTTATGATACAGAAGCAAAAACAGTGTCCGTAGAGTTACCTGAGCAAGAGTGGATCGATAAAGTACTCGCTTACTTAAACGATGAACACGCTATCGAGCATGCTATCAGTATTGATACGTATGAACGCTTGAATGTTAAACCTTTAGAATCTTTGGATAATCTTAAATTAGCTTTAACACGCATGTGGGATGCTATCGACGTACAAGTCGACTGGAGCCGTCCAGCGTAAACAGAACGACATAAATAAAATGCACCTTGTATCCTATTATCGTAGGAATAAGGTGTTTTTTATTTGTCTTATTTTGGTAGATCCTTATGCAGTAGATTAACCTCGTTAATTATAAGAGAGAGTGACCCACTAGTCAGATATGATAAATTGATTCTCGATTTCGTATTATAAATGATAACATGTATACATGATTTATACAGAATTAGGATTGTTTTGTTTGAAAATATATGATAAGCTAAAAATAGATTAATGGATAATGATTATCCATTATTGGCTGTCTTCTAATAATCATTATTTTATTAAGATAACATGATCTAATGAATTACGTGAAGAAAACCATTGTTACATTTTTATTTCTAAGTAGGAGTTTATAACATGAGTGATGAAAAGAAATTAACAACAGCCTTTGGCGCTCCTGTGCCAGATAATCGTAACTCTGCAACAGCAGGAAAACGTGGTCCTGTATTGATGCAAGATGTTTGGTTAATGGAAAAGTTAGGTCATTTTGCGCGTGAAGTAATCCCAGAACGCCGCATGCATGCTAAAGGATCCGGCGCATTTGGTACTTTCACAGTAACAAATGACATTACAAAATATACAAAAGCAAAACTTTTCTCTGAAGTGGGCAAGCAAACACCATTATTTGTACGTTTCTCTACAGTTGCTGGCGAACGTGGTGCCGCTGATGCAGAGCGCGATATTCGTGGCTTTGCTGTAAAATTCTATACAGAAGAAGGTAACTGGGACCTTGTAGGTAACAACACACCTGTATTCTTCATCCGCGATCCATTGCAATTCCCTGATTTAAACCGCGCTGTAAAACGTAATCCTAAAACAAATCTTCGCGATGCGACAGCGAACTGGGATTTCTGGACTAGCTTGCCAGAAGCCATTCACCAAGTAACAATCGTAATGAGTGACCGTGGTATTCCTAAATCCTACCGCACAATGCATGGGTTTGGTAGCCATACATACAGTCTTATCAATGAAAACGATGAACGAGTATGGGTTAAATTCCACTGGGTTTGCCAACAACCGATTGAAAACCTTTCTGATGCTGAGGCAGCTGAGCTTGTGGCAAATGATCGTGAAAGCCACCAACGCGATCTCTTCGATGCTATCGAACGCGGTGATTTCCCTAAATGGAAATTATGCATCCAAGTGATGACAGAAGAACAAGCTAACAACATGCCGTACAACCCATTCGATTTAACAAAAGTATGGTACCACGATGAATTCCCATTGATCGAAGTCGGTGTCATGGAGCTTAATCGCAACCCTGAAAACTACTTCCAAGATGTAGAGCAAGCTGCATTTGCACCGTCTACTATCGTTCCTGGCATATCATTCTCTCCTGACAGAATGCTTCAAGGTCGTTTGTTCTCCTATGCGGATGCTCAACGTTATCGCCTTGGTGCTAACTACCATCAAATTCCTGTTAATGCGCCTAAATGCCCTGTAAATAGCTACCATCGTGATGGACAAGGCCGTGTAGATGGTAACCATGGTTCTACTATTGGCTATGCACCTAATAGCTTCGGTGAATGGGCTGAACAACCGGAATTTAAAAATCCTGGTCTAGATGTATCTGGTGCAGCATACCAATACGATTTCTATGAAGACGATTCCGATTTCTACACACAACCAGGCAAATTGTTCCGTCTTATGAGCCCTGAAAAACAACAAATTTTATTTGAAAATACAGCGGCAGCTATGGATGGCGTGCCTGAATTTATCAAAGAACGCCATGCAAAACACTGCTACCAATGTGATCCTGCATATGGTGAAGGCGTAGCTAAAGCTTTGGGCATGAACATCGACTTTAGCGATGTAAAATAAACCAACCAATCTCTCAAACTAATAAATCCCTTATAAAACTCTCTCGTATTTACATAAATAGTTCTATAAACTAATACAAAAAGAATCCCTTAAACTTGCATATATAATTCTTATATATTTATGTAAATAACTTCCCAAAAGAGCCTATACAATTGCCTAAATCAAATCGATTTAAGGTATGTGTATAGGCTTTTTTTGCTTTTAGCAATATATAAATACAAAGAGGATTTTAGCAGAACTATGTAGAATTACATTAATGAAGTACATAAACAAGGTGTAGAAATCTTCTATGTTTCAAACCGTTACGCACCTATAAACCTTGATGTAACGATACAGAACTTTAAAGAACTAGGATTCCCATCTGTCGATAAAGACCATGTACTACTATTCGAAAAAGACTCTGATAAACAACCTCGCTTTGATATGATTGCTAAAAAATATTATGTCGTTGTATACATGGGCGATAACGCTGGCGATTTTCCAATCGGCACAAAAGGCAAGACCCTAGCTGAACGAAATGCTATCATTGACACTCATAAAGAGGATTTTGGTACTACCTTTGTAGTATTTCCGAATCCTGCCTACGGATCTTGGGTAAGTGCATTAGCAAAAGGTTACCAAAACCTAAGCCCTAAAGAACAAAAACAAGTAAATAACCAATACCTACAAAAATAAGGACGTCTTGCGTATACTTTATTAAAAACGATATAATAAAGTATACATGCGTCTATAGCTCAGTAGGATAGAGCAGCAGTTTCCTAAACTGCGTGTCACTGGTTCGATTCCGGTTAGGCG
>JAGZGB010000247.1 GCA_018367495.1 Veillonella sp.
GCACGTTTAGCTGCATATTTTTCAACGATTTTAGCGCGTTTCTTTTCGCGTTCAATCATAGATTTTTTAGCCATCTATATGTTCCTCCTATTATTTTTCAAAAGGCATACCGAATTGAGTCAACAATTCACGAGCTTCTTCATCTGTTTTAGCACTTGTTACTACGATGATATCCATACCAGTAACGCGTTCTACCTGATCATATTCGATTTCAGGGAAGATGAGCTGTTCTTTAAGACCCAAAGCGTAGTTACCACGGCCATCAAATGCAGTTGCGCTGATACCGCGGAAGTCACGTACACGAGGTAATGCCGCATTGATCAATTTATCAAGGAATTCATACATGCGTTCGCCACGAAGAGTAACTTTTGTACCCAACGCCATGCCTTCACGAACTTTAAAGTTCGCAATAGATTTTTTAGCTTTTGTGATTACAGGTTTTTGACCAGCAATAATTGTTAAGTCATTAACTGCAGCTTCTAAAGCTTTTGCATTGCCTACAGCATCGCCAACGCCGATGTTGATAACGATTTTTTCCAATTTAGGAATTTCCATTACGTTGCCGTATTGGAATTTTTCTTGCATACTCTTTCTAATTTCAGAGTTGTATTGTTCAAATAAACGAGACATTTATGTAGCTCCTCCTTTCCTGATTATTTAAGTACTGTACCGGATTTAACAGTTGCACGAACGAATTTACCGTCTTTACCTTCAACTTTTTTGATACGAGTAGCTGTTTTAGTTTCTGGGTCAACAACCATTACGTTAGAAACATGGATACCAGCTTCTTTAGTAACGATGCCGCCTTGTGGGTTAGCTTGAGAAGGTTTTGTGTGACGTTTTACAGTGTTTACGCCTTCAACAAATACGCGTTCTTTTTTAGGTTCAGTAGCAATTACTGTACCTTGCTTACCTTTATCTTTACCGGAGATAACAACAACTGTATCGCCTTTTTTGATTTGTAATTTAGCCATATGCTGCGTTCCTCCTTCTTATAATACTTCTGGAGCTAAGGAAACGATTTTCATGAAGTCTTTTTCACGAAGTTCTCTAGCTACAGGTCCGAAGATACGAGTACCACGAGGGGTTTTATCTTCTTTAATAACT
>JAGZGB010000248.1 GCA_018367495.1 Veillonella sp.
ATACCCATAGGTCATACGAGCTACACCTGTTTTCTCTGGCATTTCCATATACTCAGTCATTCTAGCACATTCCATACGAAGTTCAATACCTGCAAAGGTATGAATTTCATTATCGATACACTTATGATTTGGAGCAAAACATCCTAATAATTGATTATTGGCTGCATTTACAATAGCGTCTACAGATAATCGAGTAATGTCTCCTTGCCATAGATAAATCTGAGTCTCTCGCTCTTCCATATCATTAATGGTTACAATGCCCTTTTTATGGGCCAATATATTTAAATATTCAGCCTCTATCTTCATCCATTCAAGAGGCATTCCACCAGCAGGGCGAATATTACATAAAGATCTAAAGAGAGTAAATTGCTCTTCTTCATTCATAGGGATATCTATATGTTCGTTATGCTTCTCTTTGTATTCTGCAACTAAGCCTTCCACCAAATAGCGTAACCGTTCTTGCTGTGTCATATGTAACTCCTTTTAGTATAGACTATACGTTCACCTATTATATAACAAAAAACTGCTAGCACATACATATGCATATGCTAGCAGTAACTTTACTGTTTATAATATATCAAAAGTTATGGTCTTACAAAATCTTGACCACCATGATTGACCAAGATATCCCCATCTAATACTTTTGTGGTAACGTTTTGTAGACTACCTTGAATTTGGCTCATCATAAAACGATATCCTGGGCTATTTACATGTTTATTGAAAGCTGATTCATCGCTATAGATTTGAATAACATACCAGTGAGTTTTATTATTTCTTTCACGTAATACATAACCTGCCTTATAACCCGCCTCATCACGAACGGCACGTTCAATGTCTAGTTGATATTGTTTTTGCACTGTATCTACTTCATTGCCATCAACAGTGAATTCCGTTAAGGTCACAACAGATTGACCGTCATTAATGATAGATAGAGCATTTGGTTTTTCAATCAATAGCAAAGGCTGTACATCATACAACTTGCGGTTCGTCAATTTAGATCCTACTTCATTAATATAGTTTTGGAAATGCTCGGATTTGCGGTGTGTTTCTAAGGCAGCCGTATCTTTATATACCTCCACTACGTATGATTCAGATGGATTACCTTTT
>JAGZGB010000045.1 GCA_018367495.1 Veillonella sp.
TTATTTATTGGGCGTTCGCCCTAAATGGCAGTCCAATGGTCGCATTTCAGGCCTAGAGGTGATTCCTTTAGAAGAATTACAACGACCTCGTATCGACGTGATGGGGCGTATCAGTGGTCTTATTCGAGATATGATGCCTACTGCTATCAGCTGGCTCGACAAGGCGGTTGAATTAGTAGCCGATCTTGATGAATCGTTAGAAGATAACTATGTGAAAAAGCATATTCACGACGATGTAGATTGGCTCGTGGAACAAGGTGAAAATCCTTTGTTAGCCACTAAGAAGGCACGCCTTCGTATCTTCGGTGACCCGCCACAAGCCTATGGCACTGGGGTAGGAGCCTTGATAGAAGGTAAAAACTGGGAGTCCTTAAGCGATATTGCGCAAGTATATAGCAAGTGGAGTAGCTTTCACTTGCATCAGGACATTCCACAAGATATGCGATTATTCCAACGTCGCCTCACGACTATGGATGTGACCATCAAGAATGAAGATAATCGGGAGACACATATTTTGAGTGCTGACGATTATTATAGCTATCATGGTGGCCTTATTGCGGCGGTGCGAACTGCAAAAGGCAGCGCCCCTCGCGCGTATGTAGGGGATAGTACAGATCGTAGTCGCGTCGTGATGCGGTCCTTGTCGGATGAGTTTCGCCGCGTTGTGCAAGGGGAAACACAGAATCCTAAATTTATTCAAGCCATGATGAAACACGGCTACAAAGGGGCATCGGACATGTCCAATGTAGTATCTCATAGCTTTGGTTGGGATGCGACGAGCGATATAGTGCCCGACTGGGTCTATGAGGGCTATGCTAACAAGTATGCTTTAGACAAAACGGTGCAAGACTGGATGCGGGATGTAAATCCTTGGGCCTTACAGCGCATTGCAGAAATCTTGTTAGAAGCCGCTCAACGTGGCTATTGGAATGCAGATCCAGACATGTTACAAGACTTACAGTCCCTATATATTTCAATAGAAGGTGTTATAGAAGGTCGTTAATATGAAACAAAGAATATCGATTATATGTGCCATATTAATGATGGCACTACTGGTGGTTGGTTGTGGTCCTACTCAAATGGGGACTACAGGCACAATACATCAAGTAACAGATGGGGCAGGTGTAGTTGTTACGGTTCCTAGCGAGCCTAAACGGATTGTTCCTATTGCTGCTAGTACAGAGGATATCGTCTTATCTTTGGTGAATCCAAGTCGGGTGGCTGCTGTTGGTACGGTACCTAACAATGTACCTGATGCATCGGCTAAGGTGGAGAGGCATGTGAAAGCATCTGCTGAATCCTTATTGTCTGTACAACCTGATTTAGTATTAGTTCCCAATTGGGTGTCTTTTGATGCCATTGGGGAAATGCGTAATATGCAAATTCCTATTTATGTTTATAAGACTCCTACTACGGTGAAAGAAGCAAAATCTGTGATTCATGAAATTGCCAGTCTTTTACATGTATCTGATGAAGCGCTAATAGCAAGTATGGATGAGGATTTGAAAACCGTAGAAGAGTTAGCTAATAAACACACAGGTCCTCGTCCTGTAGTGGCGTTTTACTCGCAGTTTGGTTTAACTGGTGGTAAGGGTTCAACCTTTGATGATATGTGTAGTTACATGAAGGTTACCAATGCAGCAGCTCAATTAGGATTAGGCGCCTTTGATAATGGGACTCGAGAGGATTTAATTAAATCTAATCCAGATATTATTATCATCCCATCAGTGGTTTATACCTCAGATGGCACTACACCAGCAACAGCAGATCAGCTTTATTCTGATCCTGCATTGCAAGGTGTTAAGGCTATCGCTAATCGTCGTGTGTTCCTTGTAGATTCATCGCAGGTTATGAGTTATTCCCAATTCATGACGCGTGCAATGGTATCTATGACACAATATATTTATAGTATGTAATAGTTTGATGTATGTGGAGGTTTTTATGAAAGTATCAAAGAAACAACGTTTATCTCTGTATGTGGGATTAGCTCTTGTATTCGGTAGTACGATTAGCACACCTAGCGTATTAGCTACTGAAGCACAGGACTCCCATACCATTGTTGTTACTGCAACACGCAGTGAACAACAACTTTCACAAGTACCAGCTAGTGTGGGTGTGGTTACAGGCGACGATATCCGTGAACGCCACGCGACTAATATGAATGAAGCGATGCGTATCGTACCGGGGGTAGATATCAATATGTACGGTGGTGGTGTAGGTTACACGAATTCTAATGCGTTCCGTATTAATGGTTCCGACCAAGTATTATATTTGGTAGACGGCATCAATATGGGCGCAGCTGGTGTGAACCCACCGATGACAATTCTAAAAGATATGTCTAGTATTGACCGTGTAGAAGTACAACGTGGTGCAGGTTCTACCTTGTATGGTTCCGGTGTCATCGGTGGTGTAGTTAACGTAATCACTGCAAAACCTGAGCAAGGTGTACAAACTAAACTCCGCGTTATGGGCGGCAGCAACGACTTAGAGCAATACGCTATTACTAACGAAGGTAGCAAAAACGATTGGTACTGGCGTGTAGGCTTACAAAAAGATATCATCGGCTCCTATAAAGATGGTCATGGCGTGCGCATTCCTCAACACGGTAACAGCCATACTGCATCCTTCATGGTAGGTAATAAAATCAATGAGAAGAACGATGTAAAAATATCTTACGACACATACCGTGGTGATGTAATGTACTCCGACCATTTAGGTGCCCTCAATCACATTCGTTATGGTAATGAAGCAAATGACTCCTTGCGTGCGATTTGGAATAATAAAATTAGCAGCCGCTGGAGCCATCAATTATACTTGATGAATAATCACTACAAAACAACGTACGATGGGTACTTAACAGATGTGAAGACTCGTGGTATTGGTGATCAAGTTACGTATAAAGCAAAAGACCATACTGTAGTAGGCGGCTTTGACTGGCGTCAAGATAAAGTAGTTAACATGGGCGGCGTGAAGCTTACGAACGCATCTTACTTTATTCAAGATGAATGGAAATTTGCTCCTAAGTGGACTGTAACGCCTGGTATCCGCATTGACCATCATTCCTCCTTCGGTACGCATACATCTCCATCCATCAGCCTAGGCTATGATGTAAATGCAAAAACAAATGTATATGCTGCATATAAAGAGTACTTCTTGGCACCTACACCATACCAATTATTTGATGGTTTCAATGGCAACCGCAATTTGAAACCGGAAACAGGTCATGAATTTGATTTAGGTGTACACCACAAATTCGGTAAAACATGGAATAGTAATCTTAGCTTCTTCAGCCGTAGTACGAAGGATAAAATCGGTTGGGTTATGACAAACCCTGCAGCTTTCACAGGTCAATATCGCAATTTTGATACTGAAAAAGCTCATGGCATCAACGCAGATGTGCGTAAACAATTGACTAAGCATTTGTCCGCACGTCTTGGCTATACTTATACTCATATCGATGCAACACCAACTCGCAAAGCAAATCGTGATGGATATGTACCAAAACATGCTGTTAACGCAGGTCTTGATTACAACGATGCTAAATGGGATGCTCATTTGGATATTCGCGGTATCATCAACCGTCCTGGTACAGCCGATAATGTATTCCCGCGCAAAACTTACTGGTTGGCTGACATCAGCGCAAACTACCGAGTACGCGAAAACGTAACTGTATTTGGTCGTATCAACAATATCTTTGATACTTACTATGCAGAACAATCTAGCGTTCGTTGGGGCAACCCTGGTGACTGGTGGCCAGGTCAAGGTCGTAACTTCCGCTTAGGACTTGAAGTGACTATTTAATACTTATAAACCTTAATAATCATCATTCTGAAAGAGCCTTTCGTTAGGCTCTTTCATTTTTACATTAATTTATCATGGTATAGTAGTACAATAATATGAGATTTATTTTCAATAACCAATAAATTGGGCATATGTAAATAAGTATGTATTATAAAACTATAGATTTTCTATAGCAAAAGCACTATAATATTAAGTATCTATATATATCAATATATTATGAATTCATAGCCTCATTGCTGAGGCAGTTTCTTTTTTAGAGGAGTTGGATCTGAATGAAACAACCAGAATTGTCGCCGTATATGATGGCTCGAAAGCCATCTGGCATTCGCCTAGGACAAATTAAATTCTTGGAACGTAAGAACCCACCAATCTTGGTGAATGGTTCTATTGGTAATGTAATGCGTCCTATGCATCCCGCCATGCAGCGTCGGTTGTTCGATTTAGGCGGTGTGAATAGCCCATTTAACACAGGTATTGTACCGTATGTACCAACTACAGGTACCGATGAGTGCCGGGAAGCATTCTTACATATTTTACGCAGCCAAGGCTTTGATACAACAGGTCTTAATGTACTTGTAACAGACGGTGCCTCTATGGCGATGGAAATTATCATGCTTGGCGTATGTGGCGGTGCTGGCGAAGAGGAACGCCCTCTTTTAATGTTCAACCCATCTTATACAAACTATGATGCTGTAGGTCTCCGTATTGGTCGTAAAACTGTAACTGTTGAACGCCAACTTAACGAAGATGGTGAATTTGAATTACCATCCGTAGAAACGGTGGAACAACGTATTATTGATACAAAACCAGGGGCATTGCTCATTATTCCTTACGATAATCCAACAGGTCAATTATTTAGCAAAGAAACATTAATTGAATATGCTAAGTTATGTGTTAAACATAATTTGTGGATCATCTCTGATGAAGCTTATCGTGAATTGGCGTATGAAAAAGGTAAAGAAACATCTAGTATCTGGGCGTTAACTGATAAAGATGTGCCTGGCATTGAGGGCCGTCGTATTAGTCTTGAAACGGCAAGTAAGGTTTGGAATGCTTGCGGTCTTCGTATTGGTGCTATTATTACAGATAACAAATTATGTTATGAAAAATCTGTAGCCGAATATACTGCCAACCTTAGTGCTAATACTTTAGGTCAATATATCTTTGGTGCTTTGGCTCATGAAAGCTATGCAGAGCTCCATAATTGGTACGAACAGCAACGTGATTATTATCGTAAGATGATTTTTGAACTCCATGAAGGGTTTAAAGAAGTGGAACCTGATTTCATTGTATCTCGCCCTGAAGCGTCTATTTATTTTGTAATTGACGTGCGCAAAGTAGCAAAACCGGGCTTTGATGGTGTAGAATTTGCATCTTGGTGTGCTGAACATGGTGCGATAAGCCTTGAAGATGGTAAGGCGTACACACTTCTTATGGCTCCGCTTAATGGTTTTTACAGCGGTAAAAAGGGAGAGAACAACCCTGGCCGAACACAATTGCGCGTATCCTTCTGTGAGAACCCAGATTTATTACGCTTAGCACCTGAATTACTATCTAAACTATTCAGAGCTTACGAAGCACAACGATAAAACAATATTAAAAGAGCTATAATCTTATGCATTATAGCTCTTTTTCTTTTATCCCTAAGTATGGCAAGTAGGGAACCTTTTTATTTTCTATTTTCATTATGATCCGATCCCTTAGTATTGAATTCGGTAGCGAGTTGTTCGCTAGATGCAGGGATTTCTCCCGCTGTATGATATGAATTGTCTTCTAAGGTAACCGTTTTTAATAATTTATTGATATCGTCCGATTGGATGGATACCTCTTTGTTATACCACTCGCCAAATTCACGAATGATTGGTTCATTACGGCGAAAGTAGGTATATTGGTCAATCTTACGAGATTCTACAAGTTCTGCATTTTCTAATATGCTCATAAATGTAGAGATGGAAGATTGAGATACACCACAGCGCTTTTGGATACTCTTAACACTTACGCTGTTAGGAAAATCGATAAGAGTTTTAGTGTGCACTTGTACACCGAATTCTTTCTCTGGGTGTTTCAGCCACAATATAATATCTAACCGATGTGGATTGGATAATGCTTTCAAGATTCTTAACGGGTCCATATGGCCTCCTCTGGTAATTCCAAAATAATGAGTGCCTAACCTTGACCGTAGTCTTGCATTATGCGGTCGTATTATACGCGTGTTGCTCCGTATAGGGTTTTATCTACTTTTATCATACGCTACTTTTACTATGAAAGCTAGATAAACTTATAAATTTCACGAATTGATGAATTTTATTGCACCTATTTATAACATAAAGTATGCAATAGTATAAGTTATAAATGAGTATATATACATCCTATATATACATTTATAATATAGTATCATAAAATATAGAATATATTCATTTTTCTATGGTACTTTTTAAAGGTATTTTAGTTCTAAATAGAGAAATATATATACTATATGAACTTATGTAAGTCTAAGCTTTGATTTAAAGGAGCTGAGTATATGGCAATTGATCGCAATGAAACATTTGACGTTATCGTTGTTGGTGCAGGGCCAGCAGGCGCTGCGACGGCATTACGCCTCGCAGAACAAAGGGTAAAAGTTTTACTCATTGAACGCGGTATCGCACCAGGCGCTAAAAATATGATGGGTGGACGTATTTATACACATTCTTTAGAACGGTTAGTACCGGACTTTAGAGAACGGGCCCCATTGGAACGGAAGGTGACAAAAGAACGCATTTCTATTGGTACTGGCAATGAAATGACAACGATTGAATATAGTTATCAGGATAGTGAGCCAAATGAAGAATCCTACGTAGTATTACGTGCTAAATTTGATAAATGGCTAGCTGAAGAGGCAGAGAAAAAGGGAGCTCTTCTCGTATCTAATGTACAAGTAACAGAACTCATTACTGAAGAGGAAGGAAAGAAACAACGCGTTGTTGGTGTTCGTTGCCATGATGATGAAGTGTATGCAAAGCTTGTTATTATTGCAGAAGGCTCTAATACAGTATTGTTAGAACAAGCGGGCCTCACAGGGCCTACAGATCCAAGTACGATGGCTGTAGGTGTAAAAGAAGTTTACAAACTAAAAAAAGAGGATCTGGAAAATCGTCTCATGTTGTCTGGAGATGATGGTATGGCATGGCTTACTTTAGGCGATATGACCTCTGGCTTATTGGGTGGAGGTTTTATTTATACAAATCAAGATAGTCTTTCTGTAGGTTTGGTTGTGGGCCTTGAAGACATTGGTAAAGCCAATCGTTCTGTAGACGATATGTTAACAGCTTTCACAAGTCACCCTAGAATTGCGCCTTTATTGAAAAATGGTCAATTAAAAGAGCATAGTGCCCATCTTGTACCAGAAGGTGGCTATAAATCAATGCCAAAATTAGGTGGTAAGGGTTATCTTATTGTTGGTGATGCGGCACGTATGTGTATGAACTTGGGGTATACTATTCGAGGAATGGATCTTGCCATTGAATCCGGCATGTGTGCGGCAGACGCGGTTAACGTAGCATTGCGCGACGAAAATATGGATCGCGTCGGTAAATTGTATGAACGTCAAATCAAGAACTCTTGGTTGCGTAAGGACTTGAAGCGTTACAAAAATATGCCTAAATTCCTAGCCACACATCCACGTATTTTTAATGAATATCCTGCGTTTGTTAATCATTTGATGCGCGATATATTCACTGTAAACGGTGATGGAGCAGTACCAATGATGAAAAAAATTAGGCGCCGTATCGGAGATATCGGCCTATTTACTTTAATTCGTGATGCTTGGAAAGGGGTGCGTTCCCTATGAAATTAGAAGAGCGTTTGGGCGCCAATAAATATTATGTAGATGAAACGTCTCCTCATATCCTCGTAGATGGCGCGGGTTTTAGCGTTGAAGAAAAAATGAAACTCGTTAATGGCTGTCCTGCCGGTCTATATACATTGCAAGAAAATGGCGATTTAGCCTTTGATTTCGCTGGTTGCTTAGAATGTGGTACATGCCGTGTTCTTTGTGGTGAAACTATCGTAAAAACTTGGAAATATCCGCGTAACGCTAAGGGCGTAGAATTTAGACAGGGGTGAGTGTATGGAGTTATTAGTATGTATCAAACAGGTTCCAGATACATCTGAGATTAAGCTGGATCCGGAAACAAATAATCTCATCCGCACAGGCTTACCTAGCATTGTAAACCCTGATGATATGCATGCGTTAGAGGCGGCTCTTGCGGTAAAAGATCAATATGAAGGTAGTCGTGTAACAGTTCTAACCATGGGTCCTCCACAGGCTGAAGAAGCACTTCGTCAGTGTTTATCCCTCGGTGCCGATGATGCGGTACTCATTACAGACCGCGCGTTCGGTGGTGCCGATACATTGGCTACTAGCTATACTATTGCGTCTGCCATCCGTCATGTTCAACGAACTATGAATCGTCAGTTCCAAATTATTTTCTGTGGTAAACAAGCTATCGATGGCGATACTGCACAAGTAGGTCCTCAAATTGCAGAGGAACTCGGTATGGTACAAGCTACTTATGCATGTGAATTATCCGTAGATCAAGGGGCTCAAAAAGCAGTTGTGAAACGACAACATGAAAATGGCTATGAAATTGTAGAGGTGCCATTGCCATTACTCGTAACAGCGACAGCTGAGCTCAACGAACCACGTCAACCAGGCCTTTGGAGCTCTATTTACGCGAAACGTTATACCATTAATCATATTACATTGCGCGATATGCCACATATTGATGAAAGCCGTATTGGTCTTACAGGTTCTCCTACGCGAGTGCGCAAAGTATACCAACCACCTCTCCGTGGTAAGGTAGAAATGCTGCCATCCGTAGAGGAAGGGGCTAAAAAGGTTCTTGAATTGGCGTACCATATTAAGCCAGAAAAATTTGCTCATCTATTAGTGCCAAATGATACACCTGTTGAGGTGGCTGAGGACAATGATGAGGGTGTAGATGTAAAAGATCCTGTGCAACGGGCTGCGTCTGTTGAAAGCGTATCCCCTAGTGAATTTAAGGCGGTAGCAGCTGCTAAAGGTGATGAAGGTTCTAAAGGAGGTGACCGGTAATGGCCGTGACAAATTTTGATGAATATAGAGACGTCTTTGTCGTAGCTGATACCATAGATGATGTGGTACATCCGGTTACGTATGAACTGATTGGTCAGGCTCGTCGCATTGCTAAAGAATTGGGCCAGCTTGTTCAAGTTATGCTGTTAGGTGAGAATGTTCAAACTGAAGCAGAAGAACTGGTAGCACATGGTGCTGATATTGTTCACGTTTTTGAAAGTCCTCTTTTGAAATACTATACAACGGATGGCTATACTAAGGTGTTAACAGACTTCTTTGAAGACCATAAGCCTAATATCCTCTTGATTGGTGCTACTAACAATGGCCGTGACTTGGCGCCTCGCATGTCTGGTCGTATGCAAAATGGCGTTGTTGCAGACTGTACTATTTTGACGGTAGATACCAATGAGGGACTTGTTGAATGGACACGTCCGGCCTTGGGTGGAAATATTTTGGCGGAGATCATTTCTCCAAACCATCGTCCTCAAATGGGTTCTGTACGTCCTAACGTATTTAAAAAGCCTGAACGTATTGCAGATAGCTGGGGGCGCATCCAAATTGAGCAATTTGACCTCAAGCCTGAAGACATTCGCACAAAACGTCTCGACTTCATTCCGTTCAGCAAAGCTGGTTACAATATCCAAGAAGCAGATATCATTGTAGCTGGTGGTCGCGGCATGGGCTCTAAAGAAAACTTTGATAAACTTTACGAACTAGCCGATGCTATCGGTGGCGTAGTAGGTGCGACACGCCCACTTGTTGAAAAAGGCTGGATTGAATTGCCATATCAAGTAGGTCAAACAGGCAAAACTGTAAGTCCTAAACTATACTTGGCATTTGGTATCTCCGGATCTATCCAACACGTGAGCGGCATCTCCGGTGCTGACACAATCGTAGCCATTAACAACGATCCAAATGCAGAAATCTTCCAACACGCTAACTATGGCATTGTGGGGGATTGCATGGACGTGTTAAATGATATGTTGGCGCATCTGAAATAAAAACTAGCGTATTTGAGCTCTATAAATCAAATTAAATAAAACAATAGGGATACCTATCCTCAGCCTTCATGGGTACGCGTAGCGCCCAAGGAAGCTTCGAATAGGTATCCCTATTTGCTTTCTAGCTGTGGTAGAGCTCAAATATTAGCATATTAAATACAGATACGACTATATATCATTTTAGGGGAAGCAGAAGGCGCCAATGTATACACTATTTTTATCGATTATAGGTGGTAGGGTAGCGTTTTTTGATTTTTATAATGGTATAATTAACTTATTAGAATAGAACGGATTGATGATGAGGAGGCTTTTATGGCTCGTAATGTTTTTGTCACTGGTGCAACGTCTGGTATTGGTCTTTGTATTGCTGAGGCTTATGCAAAGCATGGCGATAATGTGTTGATTTCTGGTCGTCGTGCTGAGTTGCTAGGCGAGGTACAGGCTCGTTTGTCTAAGGAGTATGGCGTGCGCGTTGAGACTTTGGTTCTTGATGTGCGTAGTCGCGAGGATGTAGAAAGTAAGGTTCCTACTGCTATTGAGACTTTTGGTGGTGTCGATGTGCTTGTTAATAATGCAGGCCTTGCACAAGGGCTTGATCCATTCCAAGATAGCTCCGTTGATGATGCGGTGACTATGATTGATACCAATGTGAAAGGCCTTTTATATGTAACAAAAGCAGTATTGCCTTTTATGATTGATAAAAATGAAGGTCATATTGTAAATATGGGTTCTACTGCAGGTATTTATGCATATCCAGGCGGAGCTGTTTACTGCGCTACAAAGGCAGCTGTTAAGACATTAAGCGATGGTATTCGCATGGATACCATCGCCACAGATATTAAGGTTACCACCATTCAACCAGGTATCGTAGAAACTCCATTTAGTGAAGTACGTTTCCATGGTGATGCGGAACGAGCTAAATCTGTCTACGCTGGTATTGAGGCTGTTCAACCGGAGGACGTAGCGGATGTTGTATTGTATGTAACTAACCAACCTAAACGTTTGCAAATCTCTGATGTAACAATTATGGCGAACCAACAAGCGGCGGGCTTTATGGTACATAAAAAATAGTCTAATGCTTAGTGTTTTAGGTTAAAGTAACTAGCTGTATCATAGTTGATAAATAGTTTTATTTATTTATCTTAATGAAACTAGATATACACGATAAAAATTACTTGAATTCCCTAAAATTTTGGAGTATAATTGCAAAGCGAGTTTTAATAAAGAAAGTTTTGTAAAATGTAATTATTGAGAATATTATATTAAATAGAGCTCATCTTATAAAATATATCATGTAGGAATAGGGAGATTCGCCAATGTTAAAAAATTCGTACTACTAGCAGTTGCTTGTGCATGCATAGGTTCTCAAAAGGTGATATCAGTGGTGTTCATAACGATTATCATGTAACTGCTATCGAGAAAGTAAACGGTACAAAGGTTACTTTCAAAGGTGGCAATAAAATGGTATACCTCGCAGGTTGGACAAAAGATGGCCAAAACCATGCAATCTATTTTGAACGTCCTGTAACACGGGATATGGCGAAAGCAATTATTGCTAATATTGTAGAACAAATATTACATACAAAATAAAATAGTCCAGCCTAGTGGGATAGGCATGCGATCTGTGGTGAAGCACTCGCATGGACACTGTAAGGGTTATATAAGAAACGGCTCCTCGTATGAGGGGCCGTTTTAGTTTTGTTATGCAAAACTTTCATAATGATAACAATTCTAAATACCTGTATGGGTATATCTATCTAAGCATTACATTGATAGAATATAAATATAGCTATTTTGTGATAAAGAAGGCAGGTGATGTATTGTATCGATTAATACTACAGCGTTTGGCAAGTATTGTGGGTATTTTATTGGTGGTTACTATCGGTACATTTGTATTGATAAAATTATCTCCTATCGATCCCGTGTCGATGAAGTTTAATCTCGTAGGGGCTACACCTGATCCAGTATTAGTGGCACAACTGAGGGAGCAACTAGGTTTAAATGACCCTTGGTGGCATCAATATATGCGTTGGCTTAGTCAAATTGTGCAAGGAGATTTCGGTGAGTCTATACTTTATGCAGTGCCTGTGACCACGTTGTTGAAAGGGGCCCTACCAAATACATTGGGGCTCGTATCTTTAGCGCTTGTCATGGGGATTGTAGTAACAATACCTCTTGGTATAGTATCTGCAAAATATCAGGATTCTTGGATCGATCATGGTATACGTCTAGTAACGTTCTTGGCCTTAGCTATTCCTGGATTCTGGGTAGGTCTATTATTATTGTACTTATTTGGTGTTAAGTTGCAGCTTGTGTCTGTAACGAACACAACCGGATTCTCTGCCTATATTTTACCTGCAGTAACCTTAGCTCTATGGCTTTGTGGACTATATATCCGTCGTTTGCGCAATGCTATCTTAGAGGTGTCTCGTCAGCCTTTTGTTCAAGGGGCTCGTGCACTAGGGTTGCCAGAATGGATGGTATATACCCGATATATCTTTCCTCATGTAGGATTGATATTACTACCTATGATGGGCGTAACCATGGGGGCCATGCTTGGTGGTTCTGCCGTTATTGAAACGGTATTCTCCATTAAAGGTATTGGATATATGATGGTCCAAGGTATTGTGGCTCGTGATTATATTTTGATGCAAGGGTACATTATTTGGATCACTATGGTGTTTATTATCATCAATATAATTATTGATGTGTTGAGTATTGGGCTGAATCCGAAACGAAGAGCCGCTATAAAAGGAGGTTCTTATGAGTAGACAAAAGCCGTATACCTTATATATCATGTTATGTTTGGCTGCTCTTTGGATTGTATTTTTCTTATGTGCTCCCTATATAGCACCATTCAATCCGGAGACGACTAGTGTTGCAGACCGCTTACAAGATATAAGCAGTACTCACTTATTAGGCACTGACCAACTTGGTCGTGATGTGTGGTCTCGTATTTTGTACGGTGGTAAAGCCTCTTTAGGGATTGCTTTCACCATCATTGGAATTAGTGGGGCCATCGGTATCGCTATTGGTGGATTAGCAGGATTCTCTACACCTAGCATTGACCGTTGGTTATCTCGCCTGATTGATTTGGTACTAGGGTTCCCGAACATGGTGATTGCCATTGCTTTCATCGGTATTATGGGACCTAGTATAACGAATGTAATCATTTCCTTGTGCATTACGAAATGGGCGGAATATGCACGTATCACTAGAGGCCTCGTACAGATTGAACGCCACGCGGAGTACATTACCTTTGCTCGTATGTCAGGTGCTTCAAATCTACGAATTCTGTGGCGCTATATTCTACCGAATGTATTGCCACCGTTGGTGATTGTTATTATTCAACATTTAGGGGACGCCATCATTTTGGTAGCCAGTTTTTCGCTCATCGGCATTGGTGTGCAACCGCCAGATCCAGAGTGGGGTGCTATCTTGTTGAGTTCACGAGATTTCCTACAAACGGCGCCGTGGCTACTAATTTATCCGGGGCTCGCTATTTTTATTACTGTTGTTTTATTTAACTATATTGGTGATGCGTTGCGCGATGCTCTCGATGTATCTCGCTAACCGCGCTGTGTATAGAGTTTTATGGTGAAAGCCTCTTTCACAGAGGCGATGTTCAAAAAAGGAGAAGTTATGAAACGTTGGTTATTAGTGTGTCTAACTCTGCTGAGCATGGTAGCTCTCTTGGTTGGTTGCGGAAGTGATACGGCTAAACAAGACAAACAAGGGAAGCATATGAATGTTGGCTTATATTGGTTTGGTGAAACATTAGATCCAACTCACGAGTGGGATGCGTGGACATTGACGCGTATCGGTGCTGGTGAAACATTGGCAACGGTAACACCAGATATGAAATTTACTCCACAATTGGCAGACTCCTGGGAAAATGTGGACCCTACAACATGGAAATTCCACATCCGTGAAAATGTAAAATTCCAAAACGGCACACCTATGACGCCACAAAAGGTAAAAGAGTCCATCGAGTACACAATGAAACAAAGTGCTCGTTCCGCAAAAGCTGTTAAAATCGAGTCCATTACCGTAGATGGTCAAAACTTGATTATCAAAACAACAGAGCCTAATGGCTCCTTGTTGTCTAGCTTAACAGAACCTGCGTTTGTC
>JAGZGB010000249.1 GCA_018367495.1 Veillonella sp.
GCCCTTATCCAGCACATGAGATGGACAAATGTCGCCAAGGTTCGGCAATGTAATATTGGAACCGATGGAGAAATCGAGGATCAAGCCTTCGCTCTTTCTGTTTTCTGTAATGAAAGCAATGCCAGCTTTGATGGCATCTTCTGGTTTTTTACAGTTGAGAACGGAGCCGTTAACTGTTACGGTACCGCCATTATGTTTATCTACGCCGAAGATAGCGCGCATGATTTCTGTACGGCCCGCGCCCATAAGGCCTGCGACGCCGAGGATTTCGCCTTTACGCAAGGAGAAGGAGATTTCGTTGTCGAAACCTTCTGGTTTGAGGTTATCGACGCTCATCACAACTTCGCCAGGTGTTGTAGTACGAGCAGGGTAGAACTCGTCGATAGAACGACCTACCATGTGGCGTACCACTTCATCTACAGAAATCTCAGCAGTTGGTTTTGTAATGATGGTGTGACCATCACGCATAACCGTGATGGTATCGCATTCGCTAAATACCTCTTCCATACGGTGAGAGATATATACGATAGCCACGCCGCGTGCTTTCATTTTGCGCATCATTTTGAACAATGTAGCCGTTTCACGTTCTGTGAGGGCTGCTGTTGGCTCGTCCATTATGACAACCTTGGCATCTAACATCAAGATACGAAGGATTTCCGCCATCTGTTGGTGACCGACGGAGCAAAGACCTGCTTCCGTTGTGAGCGGCAATTCGATACCTAGTTCGCGGCACGTATTTTGTGCTTCTTCGAGCATTGCCTTTTTATCGAGCATACCGAATTTATTGCGCTTCGGTCTCATTAAATATAGATTTTCTAACAATGTTAGATTTGGCCAAATGTTGAGCTCTTGGTGGATGAACGCCACACCGTTTAGCTCGGCCTCTCTCGGGTTCGGGAAGGTGCGCTCTACGCCGTCGATGGTAATTTTACCAGCGTCTGCCTTGTGAATGCCCGTAAGGATATTCATAAGGGTGGACTTGCCGGCGCCGTTTTCACCCATTAAGGCGTGAACCTCGCCCTCCTTGAGGGTAATACTTACATCGCGTAGTACTTGGTTCGTACCAAATGCCTTTGCAATGCCTGACATAACAATTTCCATA
>JAGZGB010000250.1 GCA_018367495.1 Veillonella sp.
TTATTACTATTTAGTATTAACGAATTGTTTTTACACCAATTAAGTCTGTACGACTTGGATCGATATCTTTTAATGGCACTACATGATTTCTATAAAAGTCTGCTTCAGATGCTTTCACAGGCACTTGGAAGAACAAGAAATACGCCATATTATCCTTGTACCACGTAACACTGCGCACTAAGCCCTTATCTACATCCCCTGTATATTGAACCTCCCCTATTGGGGTAGAGTCACTCCACTGTACGTCATGATACTCCATTGGAATATATTCTTCAGGCCATACAGTATCCATAGAGTAGCTCATGCGGAAGACCATCGTATGATTTACCCAACGACCGCTGCGCTCTTGATACTCTTCACCTTGCTTCCAATATACAGTTTCTAATACATCATTGTCATAAAAATGTGTAGCATAGTATGTATAGCCAAACGGTAAATAACTTGGTACAGATACGTCATAGGACATCTTATGAGATGCATTAATTACACCGCTAGGTAAACCGATGGTTTTGCTCGTAAGTATAGGCCACACAGAATTCGTATGTGTACGCAATGGCAACCCAATCGTTTCATAAGGAGGCCAATCCGGATCATCATTTTGTTTAACCTTTTTCGCATCGTTTTCTTCAACATTTTGCTTATCATTGCGGTCACCACGTAGTCGAGTATCATCAGCAGCTACGTTACTCACAGGACCTACAGAGTCTACAATTTTGCTTACAAAGCTTTGGTTTCTTGAAGAAGCAAAGTAGAGCATATACACTTTGTGATCTTTTTCCCAATAAGCGATTTGAATAGCGTCTTTACTATAACCTAACGTATGTACAGAAATCCCATTAGGGGTAGTAAAGCTAACTGCATCCTTAGCATTGTACTTTATCTTTTCTAATATAGGCGTTACCACTGTATCAATAGCCCAACCCATGCGATATACAATATCTGTATTAGAGAAGGTTAGCTTCGGACCAAATTCTCCATCACGGCCCGTTTCCGTATATACAATTTCTAATACGTCATGGTCCTTGGCCTTTACATCACGTACTGCATAGTCTTTAGGCATATAAGACGGAACTTGTATAGGATAGCCAAATTCCTGCGCG
>JAGZGB010000046.1 GCA_018367495.1 Veillonella sp.
GATGAAAATGTTAAATTAACTAAAGCAGTTGGTACATTGGCATTAGAAAATCATGAAAAAGTTAATGTATTAGGTTTACAAGTAGATAAAAATACTCAAGATATCGGTACATTGGCTGAAGCTGCAAACTATAGCTTGAAAGCATCTAATATTGCACTTCAAGATCATGCAACTCTTGTTCAGCATGATGCTCAAATCGCAGAAAACTCTCGCCGTATTAGCAGTGTAGAACGCGATGTTAAGGTAGTGGGTGCTAATGCAGCAGCATTGGCAGCATTGAAACCTATCGAATATCACGAAGGTCAAAAAGCTCAAATCATGGCGGCTGTTGGTACTTATAAAGGTAAAACAGCTACTGCATTGGGCGTAGCTCATTATGCAAATCCTGATTTGTTAATCCATGCTGGTGCCGCTTATGGTGGTGATCATAGCGTAATGGCGAATGCTGGTGTAACAATTGGTATTGGTAATGCGCCTACAGCTCCAAAAGCTTCTCCTGCAACTGTAAAAGTTCTTGAAGATAAAGTGGCTGATTTGCAAGCACAAAATAAAGAAATTCGTGAACTTCTTGATAAAGTGATTACACAACAACCACAACAAGCGCCAAAAGTAGCTGTTAAAACAACTAAATAATATGCCTCCCAACCGATGGATTACATATAATCTATCGTAGGTATAGAAACCGCGTAGCAGAAATGCTACGCGGTTTTTTGTGTAGATTTGTGGTGGTTACTTAAATAAATACTATTTAATTTTGATGCAACAAAGCTGTATTGAGTAGTATAGTGGGGATTTGATCTTAGATAAGTTAAATTTGGAAGCTTAGTGGTTGCGAGTGGTTTTATATTTAAATTTATTATTTATATTCGAACATATGTATCTTAGAAAAAGAAAGAAAAATAGAGATTATGAAAGAAAAATATAAAAAAGTGGGATAAAAATGGATTTTTTATTGTGGTTAGTGGGGAATTGTGGTAGAATTTACCATATAGTGGTGGATAAGGGATAGTAAAGGGCGGTGATACGTATGTTCATGGGAGAATATAATCACACCATTGATACAAAAGGGCGTATGATTATACCTGCGAAAATACGTGAACAACTAGGTGATTTGTGTATAGTCACAAAGGGCTTAGATGATTGCCTAGCTATTTATACCCAAGAGGCTTGGAAGAAAATTTCTGATGCCTTACAATCACAATCCTCTACTAAAGCTAGTGTGCGTGCCTTAAAACGTTTTGTTTTTGGTAGTGCTGCTGAACTTGAATATGATAAACAAGGTCGTGTCCTCATTCCTGTACCACTACGTGAATATGCGAGCCTTTATAAACAGGCTGTTATTGTCGGTGCTGGGGATCACGTTGAAATTTGGAGCCGAGAAAAATACGATTACTATGATGATCAAGTGGCTGAAAGTATGGAAGAATTAGTCGAAGGATTAGAAGGGATTATGTTATAGGAGGCTGAGATGGAATTTAATCATACCAGCGTACTTTTACGTGAAACAGTAGACTCTGTTGTAACTAATTCCAAAGGCATCTATGTGGACTGTACCCTTGGTGGGGCAGGTCATGCTCACGCAGTGGGTGAAATGCTAGATCAAGAAGGCATGATTATAGGATTAGATCAAGATGAAGATGCGTTGGGCGTAGCTCGACAGCGTTTGTCTGATTTGAAGTGTCAGGTGTTAACGATACCGACAAACTTTTATAACTTAAAAAAAGCTCTCCAAAATGAGGGCATTCATGAAGTGGATGGTTTTATCTTTGATCTTGGCGTATCAAGCTATCAACTGGATACACCAGAACGTGGCTTTTCATATATGAATGATGGCCCTTTAGATATGCGTATGGACAAAGATGCACCATTAACAGCAGAAGAAGTTGTTAATGAATATGATTCTGAAGCATTGTTGCAAATTATCCGTGATTATGGTGAAGAACGATGGGCTAAACGTATTGTTGAATTCATTATTAATGCACGTGAAGAAAAACGAATTACTACCACTGGTGAATTAGTTAGAATTATTAAGCAAGCAATACCCGCGAAGGCACGTCAAGATGGACCGCATCCGGCGAAACGGACGTTCCAAGCCATTCGCATTGAAGTAAATAGAGAATTAGCTATCTTGCATGATAGTTTTGTAGATGCTGTGTCTATGTTGAAACCAAAGGGGAAAATCGGGGTTATCACATTCCACTCCTTGGAAGATCGAATTACTAAACAAACTTTCAAAGAGCTGAGTACAGCATGTATATGTCCTCCAGAATTGCCGATGTGTGTATGTAACCACAAAGCAGTTGTGAAGGCGAAGAATAAGGCTATAGAGCCAAGTGCAGGGGAGATTGAGGTTAATCCGAGGGCTAGAAGCGCAAAGTTGCGAGTAGCCGTTAAGTTGTAGAATTGGAAGGGGTTAGTATTTATGTTAGCGAGAAAGGCTGTTGTGGGCCAAGTAAAAAGCGATGTGTTGGTTGCTTCGCAAGGGAGAAAACGTAGTGTAAGTGTGGCTCTTGATTTGAGTCCTATGATGTGGCAAGTTGTATATGGTATTGCTGCATTGGTTGCATTTTTGCTTATCATGATGGTTATGAATGCGTACAGCACAAAATTGGGCTATGAAGTAGTTAAAACACAGCAAGCTGTAGTACAATTAACAAAAGATAATGATGCATTGGATGTTGAAGTGGCTTCCTTGAAGTCTCCCGTTCGTATCCAACAAATCGCAGAACAACAACTAGGGATGGTTTTGCCTGATTCTTTTGTTTATAGCACAAAAAGCGCTGTTACTGAACGTACTGTACAAGGAAAACAGCAAATTATAGACTAGCAGGCAAAGCAGCTCGTATTGGGCTGCTTTCCTTTGCGTGTGAAGGAGATTGTATATGAAACAATTACAAGATATAGTAAAAGTCCTGCAAATACTGCGTGTAGAAGGTAATACAGCTGTTGAAGTATTAGATATTACGGCTGATTCCCGTGCCGTAAAAGCAGGTAGTTTATTTATTGCTTTAGATGGGGCCACTGTAGATGGTCATGATTATGTAAGTAAAGCTGTGGAAGCTGGTGCAGTAGCAGTACTAGTATCTAAACCAGTAGAAGTAAGTGGTGATGTTTGTACTATCACTGTAGAGGATACTCGTACAGCTATGATGGCTTGCGTGCCTTATTTTTTTGATTATCCTGCTAATTCCATGCGTATGATTGGTGTTACTGGCACTAATGGTAAGACGACTACTACTCATATGATTCGTCATATTTTGAAAGCTCAAGGCCATAAAGTAGGCGTTATTGGTACTGTTCATATTATGATCGGCGATACAACGTATCCGATACATAATACGACACCTGATGTAGTGGATTTACAGCATATTCTTTATCAAATGGTAGAGGAAGGCGTTACACATTGTGTGATGGAGGTTTCTTCTCATGCTTTAGCGCTAGGTCGTGTGTCTGGTGTTGAATATGATACGGCGGTATTTACAAATTTAACGCAAGATCACTTGGACTTTCACAAAACATTTGAAAATTATTTGGCAGCTAAGTGTAAATTATTTGAGCAAGTTAGCGAGCCGAACCAAACTAAATCTGGTAAAGGTGCTATCATTAATATCGATGACGAATATGGTCATCGAGTGATTGAGAAAACAACAGCACCTATTATTACTTACAGTATTGATGGTAAAGGTAGTTTGAATGCTCACGATGTTGAAATGACACCTAAATCTAGCCGTTATGCTGTATCCTATGATGGTAATGACTATACAGTGGCTATGAATACCACTGGTTTGTTTAATGTATATAATACATTGGCTGCTATTGGTGCTTGTCTATTGGAAGGCATATCTATGGAAGATATAGATAAAGCATTGAAAACATTTAGCGCTGTGCCTGGCCGTTTTGAGCTCATTGAAGAAGGTCAGCCATTTGCGGTGGTTGTAGACTATGCACATACACCAGATGGGTTAGAAAATATTTTGCAAACGGCAAAGGCTATTCAAGAAAATCGCATTATTGTAGTCTTTGGTTGTGGTGGTGACCGAGATGCGACAAAACGCCCTATCATGGGTCGTATTGCGGCACAATATGGTGATGTGGTATATGTTACATCTGACAATCCTCGTACAGAAGATCCTGTACAAATTGTAAAAGATGTAGAGGTGGGCGTTAAAGAAGGCCTTCGTGCAGGGACTCATTATGAAGTTATTGTTGATCGGCGGGAAGCGATTCAACATGCAATACAAAATGCAAAACCTGGGGATATTGTACTGATTGCGGGTAAGGGGCATGAGGATTACCAAATCTTAAAGGATAAAACGATTCATTTCGATGATCGTGAAGAGGCGCGAGCGGCCCTCAAGGAGATCTAATATGGCAGAATTTACATTGTCTCAAGTAGTAGAAGCTACTCATGGGACGAGTGCAGATACCGACAATATTAAGTTTTTAGATGTATCTACTGATACAAGAACGATTGAATCAGGCTTTTTATTTGTAGCATTAAAGGGTGATACCTTTGATGGTCATGATTTTATTGGAACAGCTATTGAAAAAGGTGCTATAGGTGCAATCGTTGAAAAAGGTCGTGCTGTAAAAGGTATCGCATGTATTGAGGTTGAAAATACCTTGATAGCATATCAGAATTTGGCACGTTATCATCGCCGTCGCTTTGATATTCCTGTAGTAGCTATTACTGGTTCTTCCGGTAAGACTACAACTAAGGAAATGGTGGCAGCTGTACTCGGTATAGAGTTTAATGTTTTGAAAACTGAGAAAAACTTTAATAATGAAATTGGTTTGCCAAAAACATTATTACGTTTGACAGCGGAGCATCAAGCTTGTGTTGTTGAAATGGGCATGCGTGGTCTTGGGCAAATTGAAGAGCTTGCCTTAATTGCAGAACCGACTATGGGGATTATTACCAATGTAGGTACTAGCCATATAGAGCTATTAGGTTCTCGTGAAGCCATTGCACAAGCTAAAGGTGAGTTAATTCGTTGCTTGCCTGAAAATAGTGTGGCTATTCTTAATGAAGATGATCCATATGTTAAGGCTATGGATAGTCTTGCTAAAGGTAAAACTATTACTTATGGTATTGAACGTAATGCTACATGTATTGGCAGTCATTTACGTTACAAAAAAGATGGTATTAAATTTACATGCAAATGTTATGATGAAGTATTTGATATCTTCTTACCTATGATTGGTGAACATAATGTATATGACGCATTGGCAGCAATCGTAGCTGGTCGTGTGTTAGGTATTAAGTCTAATACAATCCGTAAGGGTTTAAGCGAATTTACTGGAACTCCAATGCGCCAAGAGATAGTACCATTTGAAGATATTGTTATCTTAAATGATGCGTATAATGCAAATCCTTCATCCATGGCTGAAGCGATTAAGGCTTTAGGTCAACTAGACGGTAAACGTAAAATAGCTATGCTTGGTGATATGCTTGAACTTGGTGATTATACTGAACAAGCGCATCGTGAAATTGGTCAATTGCTTGCTGAAGAGGGTTATAGTGTAGTATTTACATTCGGTGATGCCGCTGCTTTTATAGCTAAGGAAGCAAAAAAAGCAGGTTTAACTACATTCCGTTGTAATAGCCATTTAGAAATGGCCAATGCCTATAGTGATATTCGTGAAAAAGGGGATGTTATCCTTGTGAAAGGTTCCCGTGGATTACGAATGGAACGAGTTGTTGAAGAATTAAAGGATCAAGATTAAAAGATTACGGCTAGTTATATCTAGCCGTCATCTGTTTATTAGTGAGTAGAGGGTTCATATGATATATCACATTCTATTAGCTTTCGTAGTGACTTTTATCATTACGGTAGTGCTGGGTAAATTTGCTATTCCTATGTTGCGTTCTTTACACGCACAACAAAGTATTCGTGAAGAAGGTCCAGAAAGTCATCAAGCAAAAGCTGGTACACCTACAATGGGTGGTGCTTTTATGATGGTAGCGCTCATCATTGGGGTTGCGTTATTTGCACCATGGAATGTAGGTACTGGTATGTTATTATTCCTAACACTAGGACATTGTCTATTAGGATTTTTTGATGATTTTGTAAAAGCTGTTAAAAAACGTAATCTTGGTTTAACAGCAAAACAAAAATTACTAGGCCAGTTTATTTTGGCAGCTATATTCTGCTACTACATCACCGAAATTATGGTTATTCCTACCACATTGTGGATTCCTGTAGTGGATCTTCATCTTCAATTAGGTTGGGCTTATTATGTTTTGGCATTTTTAATTATCGTAGGTGCTACGAATGCAGTAAATCTTACAGATGGTCTTGATGGCTTAGCTAGCGGTACGTCTGCGGTGGCTGCCATTGCATTTTCAGTAATTGGTCTTATGGCTGCATCTACAACAAATTCTATTGGTGCTGAAAGTGTTGCATACTACGGTGCCATCGTAGCTGCTGTGTGCCTGGGTTTCTTGGTGTACAATGTAAATCCTGCGAAGGTGTTCATGGGGGATACTGGATCTTTAGCTTTAGGTGGTGCTTTTGCAGCTATGGCTATTTTAACTAAAACAGAATTGCTACTCGTTGTGATTGGTGGCATTTTTGTTATGGAAGCATTGTCCGTTATTATTCAAGTTATTTCCTTTAAAACTCGTGGCGTACGAGTATTTAAAATGAGCCCAATTCACCATCATTTTGAGTTATCCGGTTGGGCTGAGCAAACTGTTGTTAATCGCTTCTGGTTCGGTGGCGCTGTATTAGCTGTTATTGGCGTAGTTTTAGCGACTATAACTTTGTAAGATAATACTTAACGGAACACGCAAATAATGGTATGCTTATAAGATAGGAATACATTATTTTTATTAATAATTTAGGTGAGATAGATGGAATACGGAGATAAACATATACTTGTTCTTGGCGCTGGTGCCAGCGGTATAGGCGCATCTTGGGTATTAGCTCAAGTTGGGGCCCATGTAGTGTTAAATGATTATAAACCTGTTACATTACCTACGGCTGATGAAGAACGGTTAGTTGCAGCTGGTGTGGAAATTATTACAGGGCGTCAAGATGAATCTTTGCTAGATGGTGTGGATCGCATTGTTATTTCTCCAGGTATTTCTCTAGATATTCCACTTGTAAAAGCCGCTCAAGTGCGTGGCATTGATGTAGTTAGTGAAGTTGAAGTAGCGTATGAGCTATCTAAATCACCAATCGTAGCCGTTACTGGTACGAATGGTAAAACTACGACTACAACATTGTTAACTAAGGTATTGGAAGGAACTGGAAAGCTAGTTCGTGTTGGTGGCAATATCGGTGATTCTCTCAGTGAAGTAGCCTATTCCATGCCAGCAGATGGTTATTTAGTAGCTGAACTATCTAGTTATCAATTAGAAACAATTAAGCATTTTAGACCGATTGGTGCTATTATGCTCAATATCACACCAGATCATTTGGCGCGTCATAAGACGATGGAAAATTATATAGCTGCGAAGGAGCGAATCTTTGAAAATCAATTGAGCACAGATTTTATGGTGCTTAATATTGATGATCCAATTGTGGCAGATATGAAACATCGTGTACCTAGCCATATCCTTGAAATTAGTCAACATCAAGAGGTTTCAAATGGTGCCTACTACGAAAATGGACAATGTTATGTGACAAAGAATGGTACATCAACACCTGTTATTGGTAGTGCTGATATTCATATTCCAGGTAGTCATAATATTGAAAATATTTTAACTGTTATCGCCTTAGCGTATGCATTAGGTGTGCCAGTAGAAACCATTCATCGTATTATAAGCGAATTCCATGGTGTTGAGCACCGGTTAGAACGGGTTAAAACGATTGATGGAATTACATTCTATAATGATTCTAAAGCTACCAATGTAGATTCTGTTGTAAAAGCATTGGAGTCCTTTAATCAATCAGTTATTTTATTAGCTGGTGGTCATGACAAAATGACTCCGTTAGAAGATTTTATGCAGCTTGTTAAAGATCATACAAAAGCTGTTATCTTTATGGGTGAAGCAGCGGATCGATTTGAAAATGCTGCAAAAGAGGCTGGTGTAGAGCCTATTTATAGAGCCTTATCTATGAAAGATGCTGTAGAACAGGGGTATAAATTGGCTGACCGAGGTGATATTGTATTATTATCTCCAGCTTGTTCAAGCTTTGATTGGTATAGCTGTTTTGAAGAACGTGGCGATGATTTTAAGAACTGTGTTCATATGTTGCAAGAAGGGGGACACCATTAATGAAACGTATCATTATTTCAGGTGGTGGCACTGGTGGACATATATATCCAGCAATAACTATATATAAGGAAATTATGAAGCAGAATCCTGATGCACAGGTTTTATATGTAGGAACTGAAAAGGGCTTAGAGGCAAACTTAGTACCTAAAGAAGGTATTGAGTTTACTACATTACCTGTACAAGGTTTGCAACGTAAATTATCTATTGGTACGTTGGTGACGTTAGGTAAGACTGCTTTCTCTCTTGTGAAAGCTAATACAATCATTTCCAACTTCAAGCCGGATGTGGTTATTGGTACGGGTGGTTATGTTTGTGGTCCTATTCTTATGGCTGCAGCATTGCGAAATATTCCAACGTTGATACAGGAACAAAATGTTATTGCAGGCATTACAAACAAAATTCTAAGCCGTTTTGTTGATGTAGTAGCTATGGGGTATAAAGATGCGGAAGCATCTTTTTCAAAGGCAAAACGCGTAGTATATACTGGTAACCCAGTACGTCCCGATGTATTAGTCGATACTAGGGCTGATGGACGTAATTATTTTAATTTAAGTGATGATACGTTCACAGTACTCATAGCCGGTGGTTCTCGGGGGGCGCGAACTATCAATAATGCTATGATCGATGTACATAAGCATTTTCAAGAAACAAAAGGAATCAAATTAATCCATATTACAGGAGATGGGGAATATCAATCTGTATTGTCTCAACTTGGCATTTCTGATGGTGATGGATTAGGTGATTCTTCATTGATTCTGCCATATTTACATGATATGCCGAAAGCTTTAGCAGCAGCTGATTTAGCAGTCTTTAGATCTGGTGCTATCGGGCTTGCTGAGCTGGCAGTTCGTGGTATTCCATCTGTGTTGGTTCCATATCCATATGCAGCGGAAGATCATCAAACATATAATGCTCATATCTTTGTTCAAGAAGGGGCTGCGCATATGATCGTAGATCAAATGTTAAGTGCTCATGATTTGATAGGGGAAATTGAAATGTTTATGGCTAATCGTGATTTATTGGCGCAAATGGGAGAACGAGCATTGCAGTTAGGGAAACCAAATGCGGCTCATGATATTGCAAAATTAGCATTATCTATTGCGAAGTAACAAGGAGAGGTTTTATGTTAGACGGTATTCATAAGATTCATCTTATTGGTATAGGTGGATCTGGCATGCGTGCTATAGCGAATATTTTAATTCAAAAAGGTTATGATGTATCTGGCTCGGATGTAGCTGAATCTGCAGTAATTGAGAAGTTCAGAAATATGGGTGCTACTGTTCATATTGGTCATAATAAAGATTATGTAAATGGTGTTGATGCTGTAGTTCGTTCTACTGCTATTCGCGAAGATAATCCTGAAATTGTAGCTGCTAAAGCTCAAGGCATTACAATTTTGCATCGTTCAGATATTGTAAAAGCTGTGTTAGACGTAACAGATGGTATTGCAGTAGCAGGTGCACACGGTAAAACTTCTACTACTTCAATGATTGGTCAAGTTTTAGTAGAAGCAGACGCTGATCCAACAGTTATTATTGGTGGTGAAGTAGATTATTTAAAAGGTAGTAGTTGCCTTGGTAAAGGCCATTTCTCTGTAGTAGAAGCAGATGAAAGTGATGGTTCTTTCTTGAAACTACGTCCACACACTATTGTTATTACTAACATTGAAGATGATCACATGGATCATTATAAAACGATGGATAACTTGCTAAATGCATTCTGTGAGTTCGTAGAAACGTTACCAGAAACTGGCAAAGCAATTGTATGTGGTGATAATGAAAATATTCGTTATGTTATGGGCCGTGTAAAGCGGAACTTCATTACATATGGCTTAAGAGATAATAATGATTATGTAGCTAAGAATATTCACTATGTGGATTCTACATTGGTATATGATGTATATCATAAGGATGTAAATATTGAGCGTATTCGCTTACGTGTTCCTGGTGAACATAATGTATTGAATTCCTTGGCTGCGTTTATTGTGGCACATGATTGTTGCGGTGTAGAAACACGTATTATTACTAAAGGCTTAGGTAAATTCATCGGTGCAAAACGCCGTTTTGAAACAAAAGGTCATATAGCAGGTGTATGGGTTGTTGATGACTATGCTCATCATCCTACAGAAATTAAAGCAACATTAAAGGCTGCAAAAGAGTTAGAAAAACATCGTGTTATCTGTGTATTCCAACCACATCGCTTTACTCGTACAAGTTTGTTAAAGGATGAATTTGCTACAGCTTTTACAAGCGCTGATGAAGTATATATGACAGATATTTATAGCTCTGGTGAAGATCCAATCCCTGGTATTGATGGACATACGATTCCAAATGCTATTAAAGCGGCCACAGGTCAAGATGTAAATTATGTACAGTCTGTTGATGATTTGCCTGAAGTATTAGCGAAAGTAGTAAGACCTAATGACTTGGTTATCACTATGGGGGCAGGTTCGATTAATCAATATGGACCAAAATTATTAGCTATATTGGAGGAAGGCTTACAATGAAAGACAAAAAAATAATCGTATTGATGGGTGGTCCCTCCAAAGAGGCTGAGGTATCTCGTCGTACCGGAGCTGCTATTGAGGAAGCATTAGAAAGCAAAGGTTATAATGCCCAAACATTAGAACTCAATCCGCGCACTGTATTAAAAGATATTGAATCTTTAGGTGGAGAGGTTGTATTTAATGCCATTCACGGCCGTTATGGCGAAGATGGTGCAGTGCAAGGTCTATTAGAAATGGCTGAAATCCCATACACTGGTTCAGGCATTATGGCTCATGCAGTAGGGATGAATAAAAAAGTAAGTAAAGATGTCTTTAAAGGTGCTAATATTCCTACTGCGGCTTCTAAGTCCTTTAATGGCAATCTTGAATCTGCAGAAGTTATTATTGAGCATATTCGTAAGGATTTTACAATTCCAGTAGTTGTAAAGTCTGCTACGCAAGGTTCTAGTATTGGCGTTACTATTGTTCGTGATGAAGATCAGTTAAAATCGGCTGTAACGGAAGCTCTTAAATATGACCCTATTCTTGTGGTAGAACAATTCCTTGATGGTCGTGAATTTACAGTATCCGTTTTAGATGGTAAAGCATTGTCTGTTATTGAAATTCGACCACATTCTGGAGAATATGATTATAAGAGTAAGTATACTGTAGGTGCTACTGAGTATTTAGTGCCAGCGCCTATTAGTGCAGAAATGACTGCTGAGATGCAACGTATTGGGGAACTTGTATATCGTGAAGTACAAGGCAGTGGAGTAATTCGTGTTGATGTTATGACAGACCATGCAGATAATATGTATGTTCTCGAATACAATACTGTGCCAGGTATGACGGCAACGTCTTTAGTACCAAAAGCAGCAAAAGAAATGGGAATTGACTTTCCAACATTATGTGAAAAAATTCTATTAACTGCTAGTATAGGGAAATTTTAAGGGCTAATAGAAGATAAGGAGTTAACTATGGATGATAAGCAAAACCATCCATCCAACTCTGGGGAGATGCAGTCTTCTACACCTGTTCGTGATGAACGGGCTGTATTTAGAAAACGAGTGTTAAAAATCGGTGGTGCAGTTGCTCTCGTGTTGGTGGGGTTGTTTACACTACCTATTCCTTTTGGATCCTTAAAGGTTACTGGATCGGATAAGGTAACTGTACAAGATGTAATGGTAGCAGGTGATATTCATGAACCTGTTAATATATTGCAGATTAGTACAGAAAAATTAAAAACAAGATTATCGAAAGACCTACGTGTCGAAGAAGCTCAAATTAGCTATCAGTTGCCATTGACCATGGTGGTAAATGTAGTAGAGCGCAAGGCTGTTGCTGTTGTACCGGCTCAGTTTGGATACTTAACCCTTGATAGTAAGGGACAAGTGATTGCATCTGAGCCAGCTATACAAGACACATCTGTGCCTATGATTTCTGGTGTAAAAGCTGGAAATATACTATTAGGTGATACGGTGGTAGATAAACCAATATTGGCGGCTCTTGAATATTTGAACTCTCTCGATGAGGAGACATTTAAGAATATTGCGGAGGTTAATATTGGAGACCCTGATGCGATAATGGCATATACTGTTTCAGGTATACAGATTCGATTGGGAGATGGTAACGATTTAGCTAAAAAAGCTGAACTAACTCAGTCGATGTTACAAGATATTAAAAAGACACATGGTAATGTACAGTATATAGATGTTAATGTTTCTTCGCCGTACATTAAAACCGATGTGATGCCTGAAGTCAAAAAACATCAGAATGGAGCACCGACTACAGAAAATTCATCTACTAAGAAGGATGAGAAAAAACAAGATAGATAAGGTCATGTTGAATATAAAAGGTAGATGATGGTCGTGAGACACGAACGGTGGGCAATTGCCATAGTCAGTTGTATATTAGGGTTCATGGTTGTTACTCAATATAAGATGACACAAGATAATATAGAAGAAAATATTCGTTTGCAACGGACCGGTGATTTGGCGGTACAATTACGAGAGGCACAGAGTGAACGGGATGCTTTATTAAAGCAAATTGAATCTCTAAAAAAATCTAATACTAATGGTGATGGCAAAGCTGATGAACAGCTGATGATGAGAGCGGCTTTAACAAATGTTAAAGGTCCGGGTGTTAGTGTGTTGATTGAAGATAGTTTAAAACCTGTTCAAAGTGGTGAAAATCCAAATTTATATGTAATCCATGATGAAGATATTCTTAGAATTGTTAATGAATTACGAGCGGGTGGGGCTGAAGCGATAGCTATTAATGATCAACGTCTTATAGGAACGTCTGAAATACGATGTTCAGGACCAACTATTACAGTAAATGGTAAAGTTTTTGGAGCTCCCTTTACGGTAAAAGCCATTGGAGACCCAAAGACATTGAATTCTGCGTTAACTATGCGTGGAGGCGTAGTGGATTCGCTTAAACATTGGGGAATAAAGGTAACTATAAAGCAAGAAGAGAATGTAGCTGTTCCTGCTTTTACAGGTACGTTTAGAGAAGAACATATGAAGCCTAATGAGCTAGGAGGTAAAGAATGAATATCTATATCTTTGCCATCATTGGTTTAATAATAGGAGCTACATTAGGTTGGGTAGCACCACTTCATATCCCTGCTAGCTATTCGAATTATACGTCAGTAGCTGTTCTTGCAGCATTAGATGCGGTCTTTGCTGGTAGCCGAGCAGCACTAGAAAGAACCTTTGATCTCAGTAATTTTATCATTGGGTTCTTTTCAAATATGGTGTTAGCTGTTATTCTTGTATATGTTGGTGACTTAATAGGCATTAACTTATATTATGTTGCCCTTATTGGTTTTGGATTACGTGTATTTATCAATGTAGGCGCTATACGCAAGATAATTATGACTAAGCGGTTCTAATAAATCACATTCTATATAGTGGAAAGTTTTCAAATTTTAGTGTAAAATAAATGTAATTGTTATAAGATAGTCAGTATATAAATCGATACATTGGGACGTATATTGATACAATAGATAACGATAAGAGGAGGAAGTTCAATGTCTGATTTTGCAAATATTAAAGTTATCGGTGTTGGTGGCGGCGGTAATAACGCTGTTAATCGCATGGTAGATAGCGATCTTAAAGGTGTTCAATT
>JAGZGB010000251.1 GCA_018367495.1 Veillonella sp.
GTGATTGCAGGTGTTATCCCAACACCAGCAGTAGCGTATCTTGTACGGCAACAAGGTTTTGATGCGGGTGCTGTTATTTCTGCATCCCACAACCCATATCCAGATAATGGCATTAAATTCTTTGATGGTAATGGCTATAAATTACCTGATGAAGTGGAAGATGAATTGGAAAAATATGTTCGTCAAAGCGCAGATAATGAATTGGCGCGTCCTACGGGTGATGGTATTGGTAAAATTGAGTTCAATAGTAACTTGGCTCATTTATATGCTCATTTTGTACGTCACACAATCGATACGTCCCTTGAAGGGTTGACTATCGTTTATGATGGTGCTAATGGCGCAGCTTCCAGTGTAGGTCCGGAAATTTTGTCTGGACTAGGGGCTAAAGTCATCAATATTAACGTGAATCCAGATGGTTTGAATATCAATCATCATTGTGGTTCCACACATATTGAAGGCTTACAAGTAGCCGTACAACAACATAATGCAGACCTTGGTATTGCTAATGATGGCGATGCTGACCGCTGTTTATTGGTTGATGAAAAAGGTCAAGTCCTCGATGGTGATCAAATTATGTTGCTATGCGCCCTTAAGTTGAAAGAAGAAGGTAAACTTAAAGGTGATACCATAGTTGGTACCGTTATGAGTAATATTGGATTCCATAAAGCAGCAGAAGAACTTGGTATGAAAACAGTTTCCACTGCTGTTGGTGATCGATATGTATTGGAATACATGCGTGAACATAATCTTTCCGTTGGTGGTGAACAATCTGGTCACGTAATCTTTTTAGATCACAACACCACTGGTGACGGCATGTTAACAGCTGTTCAAGTGGCAGCTCTTATGAAGGAGAAAAAGCAACCTCTTTCTGAGTTGGCCGGCATTATGACAAAATACCCACAAGTTCTTGTAAATGTTCGTGTAGCTACAAAAACTGGCTGGGAAGACAATGACCTCATCAAAGCTGCTATCGTAACAGCTGAAGGAGAACTTGGTGACGAAGGTCGCGTCTTAGTACGTGCATCCGGGACAGAACCACTCATTCGTGTCATGGCTGAAGGGCCTAACCAAGAAGAACTACAATCCCTGTGC
>JAGZGB010000252.1 GCA_018367495.1 Veillonella sp.
GCTGGTTCCATAGATACGTGTACGTCTACAAGTTCCCATTCCGCATCAGTTAAGGCTCTATCCTCATGGTTTATGGTCATAATTAACAAGATTTGTCGGCGTTTTACCTCTGTTAATACGGCATGACGCACTTCTGGGGATAGCACATGACCATCATCGATGAGCCAGCATCGCGTATTATCGTCATCTAATAGACTAGAGGACATGATCATCTTGCCTTGCTCGAGAGAGGCTTCAAAATCGATGCTTTCTTGAAGTTGCGAGCCATCTATATAAACCGGTATAACACGATAGGGAATATGCCATATCTCGAGGCACTGGCGAACTATAAAACTTTTACCGACACCAGTCCCCCCAGAAATGACAATGCTATGTATCTGGTCGTTTACAAGACCTATTTTGAGGGCCTCTTGTACAGATGTTTCCATAGCTATCCCTCGATTACCGCAGATACTACTGTATCGATGCGGTCTTCGTCGTGACCTTGTTCTTCAAAAGGCAATCTCCGCATGCGATGTTTTAACGTCAATCTTGCGGCCACCTTAATGTCGTCATCTATAATTTGTGAGCGACCGTGAAAGGCTGCATGAGCACGAGCGGTGTGCATCATCGTAATATCTGGACGATGGCCATCAACGCCAACGCCGACACTGATGCTTGCTATCTTAAGGAGAATATCATCAGATGGAATAATAGTTGGCAATAGCTTACGAGCCTCTAACAATCGGTCATGCAAAGCTCGTTCCGACTCCTTATAGGTTTCCACAAATTCTGCGGGATTGTCCCCAAAAGCTAAACGTCGCTTAATCACCTCCATCCGTTGTGCTGGATCCTGTTCACCATAGACCATGACGGACAACCCAAATCGATCTAATAGCTGAGGTCTGAGGTCGCCTTCTTCAGGATTCATCGTTCCTACGAGGATAAAACGAGATGGATGAGAGTGGCTCACCCCTTCCCGCTCTACCGTATTCACCCCCATAGCCGCCACGTCTAGCAAAATATCTACAATGTGGTCATCTAATAGATTAACCTCATCTACGTAAAGAATATTTTGATGGGCTGCGTGTAAAATACCCGGTTCA
>JAGZGB010000253.1 GCA_018367495.1 Veillonella sp.
TGACGTTCCATAAGACCGATAACAGGTAAAATCAAAATAAATAATGACATATAACGATTTTTAACAAAGGCCTCTCCAATAGCACCAACGATATCGTTAATACTGAGACCACCTGCCAGGCCCGTTACAAAGCCTGCGGCTACGACAACTAACAAGGCATTAAAGCGCAGCATCAGACCGATGACCATCACTAAAATACCAGACAAAATCAACATATGGACACATCCTTTCTACAAATCATCCATAACACATATAACCATAAAGATACGTTATATGTATATATTATATACTGAATAGTCATAATCTTACACAAAAAAATACCTTGTATCTAAATTTAGTGAATGTCCCTGATCTGCGATCAGAGCATAAAACACTCAAATAGAGTACAAGGTAATTTACGTAATTAATATAACGCTTTCTTAATTAATTTAATTCTTTCTTGAATAATATAGTTGTATGCTGTTTTCCTCTAAAATGAACCTTATCATACGCCGTAAACCCAAAGGATTCATACATTTTAGGCAACCACGGATGCTCCTTAGCCGTTCCTAATGTAACAATATGTGTTTTAAACTGTTCTTTTAAAAGCTCCTCTGCATAGCCCAAGACTTCCCGTGCATATCCTTTGCCTTTGAAAGCTGGTGCCGTTACAAAATGAGCAATATGCGGATATTTATCCGGCGTTGAGTATTTCACCCAAGGCATACAAAACGTAATAGAACTAACTAATTGCCCATCAATATACAAGCCGTATACAGGATAATTTTCAATCCATTCCTTAGATTCCTCTTCCGTAAAATCAATAGCGTCGAAGCTAATGGGATAGTCTTTTATAGCTGCGTAACCATCGATTAATACCTTATGATATTCTGCTGTGTCTGCAACTGTTAATTGTCTAAATTCTTTCATGGTCTTTCCCTCATATCTATATTTTTATTCACAAACTACGTATATTAATTCACTTTGTGAAAGTAATTATACACCTATATGTATTTATTTGCAATATATTTACATAAATATTATATGAAATCATAATATCTATAAAGGAAATCTCATATGCAATAATGTAATATATACA
>JAGZGB010000254.1 GCA_018367495.1 Veillonella sp.
TGAAGGCGTAGAAGTTGAAACTCCTGGTTTGACTGAATGTAAATTCTGGGGCTTCGGTTCTGACGGTACTGTAGGTGCGAACAAATCCGCTATCAAAATTATCGGTGACCATACTGACATGTATGCTCAAGCATACTTCGATTACGACTCCAAAAAATCTGGTGGCGTAACAATGTCTCACCTTCGTTTTGGTAAAAACCCAATCAACTTGCCATATTTGGTAACTGAACCTCAATTCGTAGCATGTCACCGTCAATCTTACGTACATGAATACGACTTAATCCGCGGCATCAAAAAAGGCGGTACATTCTTGTTGAACTGTACTTGGTCTCCTGAAGAATTGAACGAACATTTACCTGCTAAATTACGTCGTCAAATCGCAGAAAAAGAATTGAACTTCTACATCATCAACGCTGCGAAAATCGCTTCCGAAATCGGTTTGGGTGGCCGTATCAACATGGTAACTCAAGCGGCATTCTTCAAATTGACTGAAATCATCCCTGTAGATGACGCTGTTAAATACCTTAAAGAATCCGTAGTAACTTCTTACGGTAAAAAAGGTCAAAATATCGTTGACATGAACAACGCTGCTATCGATCAAGGCGTTAACGCTTTGGTAAAAGTAGATGTTCCTGCTGATTGGAAAAACGCTGTTGATGAAGGCGGTCACGCAGTTAAACCTGGTTGCGAATCTTGCCCATCCTTCGTTCAAAATATTGCACAACCAATCAATGCACAAGCCGGTTATGATCTTCCAGTATCCACATTCGCTGGTTACGAAGATGGTACATTGCCTGCTGGTACTGCTAAATTCGAAAAACGCGGTCCTGCATTGTTCGTTCCAAAATGGTTACCAGAAAACTGTATCCAATGTAACCAATGTTCCTTCGTATGTCCACATGCTACAATTCGCCCAATCTTGGCAACTGAAGCAGAAGTGTCTGCGGCTCCAGAACATTTCGATACAATTCCTGCATTAGGTGCTAAAGATCTTCAATTCCGTATCGCAGTATCCCCATTAGATTGCTTGGGTTGCGGTAACTGTGTTGATATCTGTCCAGCTCCTAAAGGTAAAGCT
>JAGZGB010000047.1 GCA_018367495.1 Veillonella sp.
ATTAAAATGGCAGAATTAAAAGGTTCTAACACTGAAAAAAATCTTCAAGCAGCATTTGCTGGCGAATCCCAAGCATTCCAAAAATATACATTCTACGCTGCAGCTGCTCGTCAAGCTGGCATGAATGAAATCGCTGATTATTTCGAAGAAACAGCCCACAATGAATCCGCACATGCTAAATTGTGGTTCAAAGCTCTTCATGGTGGCGACGTATCTTCCGATATCGAAGCTAACCTTCGTGATGCAGCAGCTGGCGAAAACTACGAACACACTACAATGTACAAAGATTTCGCTAACGAAGCTGAAAAAGAAGGCTTTGCAAAAATCGCTTACCAAATGCGCGAAGTTGGTAAAATCGAAGCTCGTCATGAAGCTCGTTACCTTGCATTAGCAGCTCGAGTATCTGGTAACAAAGTATTCACTAACGACGAACCAGTAGCTTGGATCTGCGCTAACTGTGGCTATGTACACGTTGGTGAAGAAGCTCCTAAAGTTTGCCCAGTATGTGCTCACCCACAAGCTTTCTTCCAACGTTTGGTTGAATCCTTCTAATCTGTAAGTACGACACTAACTAACCTAACAACCTGTAAGTGCAGATTTAAATTAACCATACCTGTAAGGATATATAATCTTACAGTAAGTACTGACAACTTCCTAAAAAAGACGATGACTAAGGTCATCGTCTTTTTTTGTGTTCTATTTAATAAAATTTTGTTTACTCGTTACAATAGATATTTGAATACTATAATTCATCACATGGTCAAATCAGCTATATAGTTCCATCAACTAATGTTTTAAATTGTTGTGCTGCCTCATAAGAATTATCTGCATGAGCAATGGCAGAAATTACAGCCACGCCACAGGCCCCTGCTTGTAGTATAGGTTTCGCATTATCTAAAGTGATCCCACCAATTCCTACACATGGTAATATTAAGCCTTCTGCTTGAAGTTCAGTAATTCGATTTGGTCCACATGGCGCTTGGGCGTCAGGTTTACTACTTGTGGCATACATAGGTCCTACACCTACACAATCAGCGTAGATTACATCGGTCTTATGTAGTTCCTCCACAGAGTAAATAGAGATACCAACCACCTTATGGCCCACAATATTACGCACCTCTTTTAGACGCATATCCTCTTGTCCTACATGTACTCCATCAGCATTGACAGCCATCGCTAAATCTACATCATCATTGATAACATAGAGTACATTGTACTTTGCACAGATTTGTTTTAACTCTTGGGCTAACTCTAGTTTCTGATGTCCCACTAAGGTACCTACACCCTTTTCTCTAAATTGGAAACAAGTCACACCGCCTCGACAAGCCTCCTCTACAACAGAGAGTAAACGATTTTCATTCAGTTCCACATCTTGCGTACCACTTATGAAATATACTTGTAATTGATCTGGCACAACTACAGGCCGTATACGATTTTCAGACATAAGCACCGTATCATCGAGTGTATATAAGCTATCCATAAAGGCTACACTAAAACTACCCGGTTTTACACCACTTACTTGCACTGCACTTTCACCGGCTAAACCATAATAAGCCAATGCGTAGGCGAGAAACTCACCGATAGACAGTCTATTTTTACATGGGTAATAAGCACTAAAGAAAGCCGCTAATACAGCCCCTAGCAGACAGCCTGTACCCGTCACAGCCGTCATAATAAGGTGTCCATGAGGAACGGCAAAGACCCGAGTTCCATCGGACACATAATCCTCTTCACCTGTTGCAACGACCGGGCAGTTAATAAGGCGCGCTAGACGATATGCGATAACAGCACTATCCTCGATCTGTCCTCCATCTACACCTTTACCGGTAGTAGATGTATCTGCCTGATTATTATGACTTAAAGCATCGTAGATAGCTTTAATTTCACTTTGATTGCCTCGCACTAATGAGATCTCACCAGTCTTAATCAAATCTAACACCACAGATAAACGATAAGCCCCCGCATGACACCCCACTGGATCTAAAACGATAGGAACCTCATGTTTCTTCGCCAGTGCTATAGCATCTTTGTAGTAACTAACTTTGTCTGGTGTAAGAGTACCAATATTGATGAGTAGCGCCGATGCATGGACGATGAGATCTTTCAAATCTTCACTACACTCACTCATCACCGGTGATGCGCCAATAGCGAGTAAACCATTGGCCGTAAAGGTCCTCACTACATCATTGGTAATACAAATAACAAGAGGGTTTCTCTGGCGCAAGATTTCTAATATATTGAGTTTAGGCCAGATTTGACCATTCATATATGAATTTTCATAGGTCATATCACTATCTCCTCTCGTCATTTTTCAAGAGCTCATCCATCGTTTCAGGCCCATTAGATAGTAAACCATAGGCCATATGATTTACGGGACCACAGCCATTTCCCAAAGCTGGATTATTCTTAATAGCTAATGCAATATAATCCTTAGCAATACCGATAGCATCCATTACATCACGGCCTTTAGCAAGTTCTGCCGTAATAACTGCGGAAAACGTACAGCCCGTACCATGTGTATGCACCGTATTATATTTAGGGCTTGTCCAGGTACGGACGCTACCATCTTTAGTGAAAGCATAATCCGTTGCATCTTCGCCAATATGACCGCCTTTAATGATGACCACTTGAGGCCCTAAGTCCTGTAAGATGCGATTTGCCGCTGTTGTTATATCACTTTCACACGTAATAGACATATCCGCTAAAACCTCAGCTTCGCTGCGATTAGGGGTAATAACAGTTGCGGTAGGAATGAGCTTAGATTTTAAGAAATTCACCGCTTCATCTGATACGAGTCGGTCACCGCTAGTGGCAATCATAACGGGATCCATTACATAAGGAATTGGTTTACTCACATAAGGATAGATAAGATCCATCATCTCCGGCAACGCAATCATGCCCGTCTTAACGGCTTGAGGTTCAATGTCAGAATACACATCGTGTAATTGTCGGTCAATACTCTCTAGCGATAGATGTTCTACATGATGTACACCTGTCGTATTTTGAGCCACCACGGACGTAACAACGGCCATGCCGTATACGTGACGACTTTGAAAGGATTTCAAATCGGCCATGATGCCAGCGCCCCCACTTGGATCAGTGCCAGCAATTGTTAATGCAGTATGTAGTTTCATTGTTCCTCCACAGATATAAAAATAAGACCACTCCAAATGGAATGGTCTATTAATAGATTAGTATTATATTTCACTCCACTTTCCTACGCCAGTATTATCTGGATCAGGTCTAGGGTTTTGAACGATCAATCTCAGCAAAAGCACCCCTAGTGGCAATATGTTTTTATGATTTAGTTATAGCATTATTATACAAAATATGCAAGAAAACATTTGACCATTTACAATTGAGCTCGTATAATGAAACCCATAACGGGGTGCTCACAAGAGTGGGCTGAGAGTAAGCTATCGCTTTAACCCATAACCTGATTTGGATAATGCCAACGTAGGGAACATAGAGGATTAATAGCCGAGTTCCTGTGACTCGGCTTTTTCTATGACTTCCTGGCAAGGAGGACGTATGAAAGACACACACATCACACAACCACAATTTGCTATGATATGGTTTGGTGCCGCTCTATCTATAGCGGAAATTATGACCGGCACTTATCTTGCACCATTAGGACTTACACAAGGTTTAAGTGCTATCATCCTAGGTCATATTGTAGGCGGCATACTATTATTTGGGGCCGGACTGATTGGCGGACGGTTACGCCAAGGTAGTATGAACACAACTGCTTTTAGCTTTGGTCCATGGGGCGCCAAAGGTTTTGCCATTCTAAACATCTTACAATTATTAGGTTGGACTGGCATTATGATATATGATTCTATGTTAGCTCTCCAAGAACTAATCCCTTTTGATCCTCATATTTGGGCTATTGCAATTGGTTGTCTTGTTATTTTATGGCTTTTTATCGGACTTCATAATACTGGTTATATACACGGTATTGTATCTACTTTACTACTTATTCTCACCATATATATGGGATACCACATCATATCCGATTGGCCATCTCATACATTATCTATTAGCAGTAACTCCATGAGCTTTATAGCAGCTTTTGAATTATCTATTGCCATGCCATTATCTTGGCTACCATTAATCAGCGACTATACACGAGAAAGTCAAAAGCCATTATCAGCCTCCCTCATCAGTGCTAGTGTATATACAATCACTAGTATTGCTATGTATGCATTAGGTCTTAGTACTGCTTTATTTGGCGGTGGAGACTCGATTATCGCTATTTTAATGAATGCAGGTCTTGGCATTACAGGACTTATTGTAATTGTATTTTCCACTGTAACTACTGCATTTATGGGTACCTACTCAGCAGGTGTTTCCAGTACTGCCATCCATCGTGCGATTTCTACTAAAGGCGTAGCTATTATTATTACAATTATCGGAACAATAGCAGCTTTAGTATATCCCATGGATGACATTACGGATTTTCTTTACCTTATCGGCTCTGTATTTACTCCTATGATTGGCATATTATTAGCTGACTTTTTTATCAATCAACAAGCGACACAAACTACAGCTGCACATATCATTCGCGCTATTATTTGGGTTATTTCAGTTGGTGTATACCATTATATGTTACATAGTGAAAGCTTTATTGGCGCCACTATTCCAGCCTTTATCGTTGCATTTATAGCAACTAGTATTATAGGATTTATACACAAATCTTTTAATACATCAACTCCAATAAAAAACAATAAACTATAATATAAAACACCTTGATAAGTAATGATCTAACAATACTTATCAAGGTGTTTTACTATTCAGGTATAATAATTTGCCCATTTTCACAGATCCAGTGTCTATCACCTACGGCTTTTGCTTCACTTTCATCATGTGTTACCCATACACAAGGTACATCCCATTCTCGAATAATAGAAACAAGATCCTCTTGTACTTGTTTACGAAGATTCCAATCAAGGGCAGATAATGGTTCATCAAGAAGTAATATCGTCGGTTTGGAATACAATGCCCGCCCTAAGGCCACACGCTGCTGTTCCCCACCAGACAAATTTCTCGCCTTAGTCTTGCGATACTGTTCTAGGCCTAAACGTGTTAATAAGTTTTCACACATATCCGGTGTACCTCGTTTACTATAAGTAATATTATGTTCTACCGACAAATGGGGAAATACTATATTCCCTTGTGGCATATAGCCTACTTGTCGTTTTTGAGCAGGAACCCAAATCTTTCTATCTTTATCGACCCATGTCATTTCATCGCACTGAATACTACCTATTGTGGGCTTTACGAGACCGGCAATACATTTGATAAAGGTACTTTTACCACTGCCAGACTGTCCAGTTAGCACAGTAATACCAGAAGACAGTACACCATGGGCTTTCACAGTCATAGAAGGTCTAGCTACAGTAAAAGAAAATGTAATCATAGAACCTCCTAATTATTATCTGTATGGCGGAACAAGGAACCTTTTGTAATGAGGTGAATACCGCTTAACAATGCCAATGTAAGAACACAAATATAAATAACAAGCTCAAAGGCATCCATGTACTGCCCTGCCTCTACATAGGAGTAGATAGCTAACGGCATAGTACGTGTTACCTTCGGAATATTACCTGCAATCAAGATGGTAGCCCCAAACTCGCCCATAGCACGGCAAAACGCTAAAATACTACCTGTTAAAATACCTTTCCATGCGAGCGGTACAGATATGGTAAAGAAAATGCGTAACTCTGAAGCACCTAATGTTCGCGCTACATCCTCCATATTATGGTCGACGGACTGCAAAGCAGAGCGCACTGTTTGATAAAATAGAGGGAATGCAATAACGGAGGAAGCAACGACTGCACCAGAAGCGGCAAAGACTACACTCATGCCATGGGTTTCGAGCCACGCACCAAAAGCATAGCCTGGAGTAAACACCATGAGAAGTGCAAAACCAACAACTACAGGTGGCAATACAAGAGGCAACGTAATCAATGCATCTAAAATGGCTATGCCACCCCACTTACAGCGGTTCATCCAATAACACGCTCCTAGACCTGTAATAATAACAATGATAAGAGCAATACTCGCCACCCACAAGGATAGCCAAAATGGGCTCATGTCACTCCCCCTTTCTATTTACAACACCAAAATCTATAACGTAAAAATAAGTCAGTTATAACAACCTATAAAATACAAAAATTCACCCCTAAAAAATTCATAATAATATCTATATTGTATCATAAGAAAACGCTAGCCCCGAAAGCTAGCGTTTAACTCTTATTTAGAAGTAGAAAAACCGTATTTTTCTAATACTTTTTGGCCTTCTGGGCTCATTACATATTGGTAAAAATCTTTTGCCAATGCATTGTCATATTTTTTAATGATGCCAATTGGATAGATAACGGGATCGTGAGAGTCATCAGGTGTTACTGCGGAAATTTGAACTGCATCACCTGCTACAATAGCATCAGTTTTATAAATGAAACCAGCATCACCAGCGCCTTGACTAATGGATGCGGTTACTGCTTTTACGTCTTTAGCATATACTACATTTGGTTCTACTTGTTCCCATACACCTAATTTTGTTAATACTTGTTTACCATAGTTACCAGCTGGTACTGTTTCAGGATTACCCAATACGATGCGTTTCACAGACGCGATTTGATTCAATTCAATTTTTGGTTGACCTTTTGGCACTACAAGAACTAATTCATTAGTTACAAATGGTTTTACATCTGTTACAAGGCCTTTATCTTGCAACATTTTCATATTCTTTTCATCTGCAGAAATGAATAAACTAGCTGGTGCCCCTTGTTCAATTTGTTGGCGCAATGTACCAGAGCCAGCAAAGTTAATAGCAATTTGATCATCTGCTAAATTATGGCTTTTTTTGTAAGTATCCGCCAATTCAGTAAGAGCGCCTTTAAGACTAGCAGCTGCTTGTACAGTAATTTTTTCAGATGTACTCGGTTTAGCTGATTCAGCTTGTTTACTTGCATCGTTACCACAGCCTATCAGAAAAGCAAGCATAAAAACACTCATTAATACTAATAGAATTCGTTTCATAATTCCTCCTGTGCATCCCTTCGGACTCCACACTGTGAAAGCTATGGTCAAACCTAGAGACACCTCAACTAACAAAAAACTAACTATACGATACATGCACATTATACTATAATTCTAATAATTAAATTGTATGTAAAAACTCACATTTTTCATATATATTTCTGATGAATATGATAAGCAATCATAATGAATCAAGTTTTAAGCCCCAAAACAATACATACTATGGTATGATAACATTATAAATATAACGATTCCCTAATAATTAATGAGAAACTCCAGGTGAGACAATGAATATATTTGAATTAATTGGTCATATATTTCTAAATTCTATGATCCCAATCTTCATACTCATCGGCATAGGATTTATACTAGATAGAAAATTCAAACTTGACCTCTATACGTTGAGTAAATTGAATTTCTATATATTACTACCAACCTTTGTATTTAGAGCCATGTATGAAGCAAAATTTACATCTGGCACACTAGAAATTGTATTTTGTGCACTAGTTGTACTCATCCTAAACTCTATACTTTCTGGTATAGTCGGTAAAACCCAAGGATATGATGTGGCCAAAATTGCAACATTAAAAAACTGTGTCATGTTTAATAACGTTGGAAATATAGGTATTGCTCTTGCCATCTTCGTATTTACGAATGTGCCTTATATCATTGATGGAGCAACCCCCTATGCTGATCTAGGGCTCGTCAGTGTTGTATCTATAATGATTATACAAACAATTACAAGTAATACCTATGGCTTCTACCAGGCTGGCGCTGGACGATTGAGCACACGAGATGCCTTAAATGTAGTCTTCCATATGCCAATGGTCTATGCTATACCGCTAGCATTACTTTGTCAGCTTTTGCCTTTTGATTTACATGGGCTCTTCTTCTTTGCACCTCTTAAGATTTTTGCCAATGCTTTTGTTGGTGTTGCAATGATTGCCTTAGGGGTCCAAATTAATAGAACACCATTAAATTTCTTTAAGTCCGATGTCATGCTCGCTACATCCTTACGACTCATCGTAAGCCCTCTTATCGCAGCTGTTATCACTATACTCTTTATTATGTTCTACGGCCCAATGCATCCAATAGCAGCACAGACTATAGTCATTACCTATAGTGTCCCAACAGCTATTAATATGGCCCTCATCGCTATTGAAATGAAAAATAATCCTGAGTACGCCACACAAGTGGTAATGGGTACAACCATACTATCGGCAGTAACCATGCCACTATTCATTACTATAGCCTATTACCTCTTCCCATTATATTAAAATAAAAAAGGGGCTGTAACAGAATGCAGTTTTACCGCATTCTAGTTGCACTCCCTTTAAAATATAAGAAACACCAAGAAATTTAGATTTATAAAATCGTATATTTTCTTGGTGTTTCTTGTTTTACCACACCAAATGCGACTTCCACTTGAATGGAACGGTTAATTCATAATTGAATGCCTGTATCACTCATCAGTCTATCTTGGTTCTCTGCCAATACGGCATCATACTCAGGTGTAATCTCAATTCTTTTTACTGGATTTTTTGTCGTTGGTTTTACATACTGTTGGCATTCCTTTTTATATCCTCATTGGCTACAAGACTCACAAATATATACCTTTCGCGCAGATACAATCTTGTTTTATTTTTCGCCTTACGCATGAAAGCATATTTTAATCTACGTCCTTTTGCACATATAAATGTATCTTCTTCTAGTATATACTTCATATTACGAGCTTTGCTAATAGCCTTGGTCCAAGTTCTAGTTTTCGCTTTTTCGTAATATTGAGGCTTTATACAATTTAGTGTGCTTTATTTTATTTAGATACATTAAATACAGCTTGTATAAGTATCATGTACACTACAGTGCCCACACCAATGGATACAAGCATATTTCGCTTCCATAGATGTAAGCCTACGGTAACAATCAATGCGATCAATTCAGGTATTCCGTATGGATACGATAGGACAACTGTTTCTTTAAAAGTATATACAACGAGCATCCCCATCACAGAGGTAGGTAGCGCTTTACCAAGATAGAGCACAAAGTCTGGTGCCTTTTTACCTGTAGGAAATATGAGGAAAGCACTAAAACGAGTAAGTAATGTTCCTACCACTACAATAGCAACGGTAATAATCATTTCTAAACTAGTCAAGATGTACACCTCCCCATTTGTACATAATATAGCAGACTACCAGCATGCAACTCATAGATAGAAGCATAAAGAGGGATTGTCCCACCAATAAGAGCATAGCTAGCGCCATAACTACACCAACTACACCAAAGGCTCTAATCTTATGATTCTTTGCATTGAGTAGCATTTCAAGGAATACCACAATAAATAACCCGGGCAATACAAAATCAATGCCTCGTAAATCTACGGTAGCTAATAGGTTACCAAATAGACCGCCTATAAAGGTACTAAATACCCAAAATATATAGTTAAGCCAAGACACGTGGAAATAAAACCACTTTTCATCCATATCATCAGGTAGTTTCGTTCCCATATTGATGGCAAAGCTTTCATCACACATCCACGCAACGGTAGGAAACCATTTCCAGCCCATATGTATATACCGTTGAAGCGCAGACAAACCGTAAAAGAAATGGCGACCATTAACGAACAGGGTCAAGATAAAAGCATTGATGGGATCAAATCCAGCCACTAACATACCAATAGTCACGAACTCCATAGAACCTGCAAAAATAGTAGCTGCCAAAACTGGTGCAGTCCACCAAGGCAAACCTTGGCTTATAGCATATAAACCAAAGCCTAAACCAATAACAAATAAGCTTACTCCCATAGGAGCCATAATAGGAAGGGCATAAGTAAAAGCTTGACGTCCTTTATGTAATTGTTCCATTAATATATCATCTTCTTCCATTTACACTAGTTTATGATATTCATAAAATTTATATAATGCTACTATATTCCAATACAATGTATAAAGAAAAGCCATCTACAAGATGTCTTTTCTTATATATACACTATTCTACTAATTATAAGGTACGTGTTGAAATTTCACGAGCTACTTCTGGTGATACATCGCATTTATGTCTTAGCATTTAGTCTCGTCAAACAAGTCACACAAAGTGTAACTATTATAGCACCTATAATTTCATTTAAGCCTAAATGATGATTAAGAATAACTACATCTAAACCCAAAGTAACTATTGGGCCCATTGCACTAATAACTGCTGCAAGAGATGCACTAATTTTCTTTAGCCCAAAGGACATTAAGTATGATGGAACTATAGAGCAGAAAATAGCCAAGAAAATTAAATAAATTATAGTATGAGGTTGGAGTGCTACAATCTCCGAAAAGCCACCACTATTTAGTATAAAGCCAAAAAGTAAAAACACTGTAGTTATACACATATATGTACTAGTAAATATAGTAGGACTAATACTTAAAACGACCCGCTTACTATAAATCATGAATAAAGCCCAAAATATAGCAGAAACTAAAACTAATAACACGCCTATTAAAGTATTAGTAAAATGACTGTCAACAGTGGGATTAAACATAATCCCTAATCCTAAAACAGTAAGAATAATTAACACAATCTTTGGAATCGTAATTTTGGATAAATCTGATGATAGTAAAAATACATAGATAGGAAATGTAAATAAAACGGCACGTTCTAAAGAAGCAGAAATATATAATAAACCTATAAAGTCTGCCATAGACGAAATTAAATAAAGAACTGCTCCAACAAAAGAATAATAAAAAACTTGTTTTTTATTCACACTCTGCCAATTAAAATGAATCATTGGTAGGATAAAAAAAGGTAATGATAAAAGCGCTCTATATGCCAGAACACTCAAAGGACTTAATGAATCTAGATAAATTAACTTTGCCCAAATTGATTTAGTTGATAAAAATACCGTGGCAATAAATACCACAAATATACCTATATTTTTCATCAACAGGTTCACTATATATACATCTCCACTCTCATATCTAACATAACTAAAAACACCTTTCATTCATAATATGATGAAAGGTGTTCATTGTAATAAAATGTATTATTGATGAGATACGTGTTCCATCCCCATTCGAACAAGTCCTTCTACATGATCATCATTTAGAGAGTAGTATGCAGTTTTCCCTTCCTTGCGATAGGTCACAAGGCGTGCTTGACGTAATACGCGTAGTTGGTGTGAAATAGCAGATTGACCCATTCCCATTGTTTCTGCAATATGATTTACACACATTTCATTTTCTAGTAATAGTTCTACTATTTTAAGGCGTGTAGGGTCCCCCAAGATTTTAAACAACTCTGCTAACTTTAGCAATGATTCTTGTTTATCGCTCATATTGTCCCCCTTAATTTCATTCATATCCATGCCTATAATCTGTATTTCTTATGTATAACTAATCGATGTTGCTTAAATTAGATTGCTCATATGTAGAGCATACATATAAATATTATATCATTTTTAGAATATTAAAAAAGAGACTTTGTAAAACAAAGTCTCTCTTACTCATATTATACAGAATATGAATTATTTAATGATTAATACAGGGCAAGTGGAGTGACTAGTTACATAGCTACTTACGCTACCCATGAATAAACCTTTCAATGGGCCAAGGCCACGGCTACCCATGACAATAAGATCAGCATTGTATTTTTTAGCTACTGCTAACAATGCAGGGCCTGGAGAACCAACTTCGAATACGCTTTTAACTTTTACGCCTTTAGGAATTTCTTTCACTACATCGGTAAGAATTTCTTTACCATTTTCTTCCATATCTTCAGCAATTTGTTCAGATACATAACCACCAGAAATTGGTGTTTGATCGAAATTGGAAATGGCAGACACAATGTTTGCAACGTGAACTACAATCAATTCAGCATGATTACGGTCCGCCACAGCAAGAGCGTGTTCCAATGCACGTTTAGCATTTTCAGAACCATCAGTAGGTACGACAATAGTTTTGTAGGTAACCATATTAACCCCTCCTATTTCTAATCCCTCACAGGGGATATGATCAAAGATCGTTTAGCCTATATTATTATATTCTAGACTATCAAGGAAATATCCTCTTTTCTTAGAGGATTTCTTTTATTATAGCACAAATTATACAGAATTATACAAATAAAAGAATATTATGTGTATATTATAGCACTTGAGAAGATTGATTTGTATTGAGTGTAGTCGTTAATTTAAATCCATCCAATACATCGATCAACTCTGGCGTACTAAGACTAGTTCCTGCAGGACCAATCATACGTGCTACAGCTACATTACCTTCATTACCTAAGATAATAGTAGCTGCAAAAGATACTGGTGCTGCTATAGATGTATCAGCAGTATTAGGATTCTTCATATGACCAGCCAAGTAAAACATAACATTACCATCTATGATATGCGTTTCATAGCGAGTTATAGTTGCCTTATTTACCTCAACCAATTGTTTAAGGTAATAATCTCCTAACATTTGTTTCCCCATCATCGTAGGCATCCCTGTGCTAACTGCTTGTACAGGGATTGTAAAAGATTCAATATCAAGCCGTACATTATGCTTACTAAAAGCAATTTTATCCTTTTCATTAAGACGGGTAAACCCTTTTGGATAAGCAAATTTAATTCCTTCAACTACACTAATATCACTAGTGCCTGAGATAAATTGCTTAACCCCTTTAATCGTACTAGAACCCGTTTTATTTAGTAATTCAAAGGATGGAATCGTATGTTCCATCAAGCCTTGTTCCATAAATTCACCTTGAACAGGAGCATAAGTACTCGCTAAATTATAGCGATGCGTAGGATCCTTATCCATAATAAATTCCGCTTCAAATACGGATTGAACAGGCTCAGTAGATGTCATTTCAGCATATGATTTTGGTGTGGTCTTATCCCAACGTGCTGATATAGCCCCTTTCTTGTTAAAGAAGCCACCAACAATATCATTATTTTCAAAAACATTACTATGTTGACTCCAAATACTCAAGTATTCTTCATCAGACATCCCCTTAATTGGCACACCATACCAAGTCGTATTCCATTCCTTTTGAGATACCCCATCTTGCGGTGTATTATTGCGTTTTGTGAAAGATACTGTATAGGAATCATCTTGTGTAGGACCTGCTAAATTGAAGGAATAGCCTTGAATATGCTCACTTTCACTACGTACATCCATATCAAGCTTAACACCATCAGCTACACGCCATGGAATAGTAAAGGTATAGCCATTTTTATAGTCCTTAACTACCGTATCCATTTTAGTAGCATAGGATTTATATTGATCTGGCAAAATTGAGGCAGAGTCTTTTTGAGAATCTACAATAGCAAGTGGTGTACTAGGCGTTCCTTGCAATCCTTCAGCCATAGAGGTCGTGCCCATAGCCATTACAGCTAAGATCGCGGCAATATAACGTAACTTCATAAGACCTCCTATAACATATTTTCTAAGAATGCTTTTGTTCTATCACTTTGTGGATGATTAAAAATTTGTTCTGGAGTACCTTCTTCTTGAATAATACCATCAGCCATAAAGATGACACGATC
>JAGZGB010000048.1 GCA_018367495.1 Veillonella sp.
TATGAGTAGTAAATACGAAACAGTCGTTGGTTTAGAGGTTCATACAGAGCTTAAGACTAAGTCTAAAATCTTCTGTGGTTGTACCACTGAATTCGGCGGCGATCAAAATACACATGTATGCCCAGTATGCCTTGGCTTACCTGGTGCTATGCCTGTGTTAAATAAACAAGTAGTAGAATTTGCTATCAAAGTTGGTTTAGCATTGAATTGTGAAATTCTAAACTTCAATAAATTTGACCGTAAAAACTATTACTATCCAGATTTGCCTAAAAACTATCAAACATCTCAATATGATTTGCCAATTTGCTTAAATGGTCATTTGGACATTGAAGTAAATGGTGAAACTAAACGCATTGGTATTACGCGTATTCACATGGAAGAAGATGCAGGTAAACTCGTTCATAGTGGTAACACTATTTCCGATTCTAAATCTTCTAATGTTGACTACAACCGTACAGGTGTTCCTCTTCTTGAAATCGTATCTGAACCAGATATTCGTTCTGGTGCAGAGGCAAGAGCATATGTTGAAAAACTACGTTCTATCTTGCAATATTTAGAAGTATCTGACGGTCGTATGGAAGAAGGCTCCTTGCGTGGTGACTGTAACGTATCCGTACGTTTACGCGGTACTAAAGAGTTTGGTACACGTACAGAAACTAAGAATGTTAACTCTTTAACAGCTATTCAAAAGGTTGTTGAATATGAAGCCTTGCGTCAAGCTAAGTTGATCGAAGCTGGCGGTAAAGTAGATCAAGAAACTCGTACTTGGGATGATGCACAAGGCATTACCATTGGTATGCGTAAGAAAGACGAAGAAAATGATTACCGTTACTTCCCTGAACCAGACTTGGTACCAATTGTAATTACGGACGAAAAAATCGAAGAAGTACGTCGTGCGTTACCTGAATTGCAAGATGCTAAGATTGAACGCTTTGTATCTGAATATGGTTTGTCTCGTGAAGATGCAACAATCCTTACTGTATCTCGTAAAACTGCAGATTTCTTAGATGCTACTGTAAAAGCAGGTGCAGATGCTAAGACTGTGGCTAACTGGATGCTTGGTGACTTGTCCAAAATGATTAATGAAAGTGGTTTAACATTCGCTGAATCTAAAGTAAGCCCAGAAAACTTGGCTGGTATGATTGCTCTTATCGATAAAGGTACAATCTCCGGTAAAATTGCGAAAAAAGTTATCGTATCTATGTGGGAATCCGGCAAGGATGCTGATACTATCGTAAAAGAAGAAGGTCTTGTTCAAATCACAGATACTGGTGCTATTGAAGAAATCGTTAAGCAAGTTATTGCTAATAATCCACAACCAGTGGCAGATTTCAAAGGTGGCAATGGTAAGGCTATTGGTTTCTTAGTGGGTCAAGTTATGAAAGAATCTAAAGGCCGTGCTAACCCAGGTATGGTAAATCAATTGCTTCAAAAATACTTGAAAGACTAATTTGCCCGTTAGCCTATAGTCACATAAAGCAATACAAACAAAAATATCCCCTATAGATATATGAATTTATATCTATAGGGGATATTCATTTGCATTTTTATAAGAAAAATATGGTATAATAGGTTGTGTAAAATTAATTATTATTTTGGTCATATAAAGGACGTAACGATGTCTGATCAACACAATACAAATAACAATCAAAATACATATAGAAATAATGAACGTAGCGATAGCTTTGGTAGTAATGCCCACTTCGGAGAGCCAAATACACGGGTATTATCTGATGATGAACGCCGTGACTTTGATGGTATAACCATTGAAGAAGTAGGAGACTCTGTTTATGTGGACTCTACACCTAGTAATATGAACGAAGAATATCAACGCGGTGAAGAGTACAATCAATATGGCCCTCATGTTAAAGTGTATAGCTTTAATAGTACGAGTTGGCTAAGTCGTATTGTTTTAATTATTCTTCTAGCAATTGTATTAGCAGCTGTAGTATTTTTTGGTGGCATTATCCTATCTGTAGTAGGGGTTATCATTTTAGTGGGGGCTATTGTTTCCTTTATCTTTGGCCTCTTTTAATGATATAATATATATATTATGACTAGACGGTGGCTGAGCCATTCGATGATATAAAGGGGACCTATGAACGTAGTTTTATCCACATTAAACTCAAAATTTATACATTCCTCCCTGGCTTTGCGGTATCTCAAAGCTTACGGGCAGGCTCACGGACAGGCATACGATATAGTAGAATATACTATTAATATGCCTGTTTTACATATTCTTAGTGATATTACAGAGCGCAATATAGATGTATTGGGCTTTGCTTGCTATATTTGGAACATAGAAATGACCTTACATGTGGTGGACTTGGTGAAAGCAGTTCGACCAGATATTAAAATTATCTTAGGCGGTCCGGAGGTATCTTTCACGGCCGATGAAATTCTAAATCGTTGCCATGATGTAGATTATGTTGTACAAGGTGAAGGGGAAGAAGCTTTCTACCAACTTATTAGTGCATTACAAAATGGTAAGGATGGATTAGAAGAAAAAATCCCTGGTGTACGGGGCCGCCATATTACAGGTCAACTTATGGGATCCACTGAGGCCGTAGAGGTTAAAAATCTTAGCACTATTCCATTCCCATATGTAGAAGAGGATATGATTGATTTAGAACATAAAATTATCTACTATGAGTCCTCTCGTGGGTGTCCGTTCTCTTGTCAGTATTGCTTATCTGGCAATAAGAATACAGTGCGATTCTTCCCACAAGAGAGAACTTTTAAAGAATTACAATGGTTTATCGACCATAAGGTAAAGCAAGTTAAGTTTGTAGATAGAACATTTAACTGTGCACCACATCACCATCGTCCGTTGATGGAATTTATGCGAGATGCCAATACAGAGACAAACTTCCATTTAGAAATGGAACCTGAGCTCATGACGGAATGGGAAACAAATATTCTCTGTGAAACACCACCAGGGCGTATTCAAATCGAAGTGGGCGTACAAAGTACACATAAGAAAACTTTAGATGCCATTAACCGATATAACGATTGGCCGTACATTCAAAAGGCTATCCGCCCTATTATTGAGGCGGGACGAACCCATGTGCATATGGATTTAATTGTAGGTTTACCTTACGAAAATAAAGCGCGATTTGGTTTATCCTTTAATGATCTTTTCAGCTTACAACCTCATGCACTACAAATAGGATTCTTGAAATTACTAAAAGGCTCTGGTGTACGCCGCATGGAGGAATACCAATATATTAGTGATCCCTTAGCACCTTATGAGGTTTTGAGCACTCATGTATTGCCATATAATGATGTACGTTTCTTAAAGCATTTTGAAGATGTATTTGAACGCTTCTATAATAGTGAGCGTTTTAGAACAGTCTTTGGCTATATTGGTAGTAAGCTCATAAAGGAACATACTGATACATCCATAACTGGTGAAGATACAGCAACAAATCATGTACTGCCTATGAAAAAGTATGATCCTTCTAAAGTGAAGCCTAAAAAAGATGCTTTCACCTATTTCTGTGAAATGACACAGGCTTGGCTCGATGCTGAAAATCATAAGGTTAATTTAAAAGATATCGACCAAATCGAGTTCTTATATAATTTCTTCTTGTCTAAAGGCGATAAGGTTGCAGCCGAACTATTACAGTACGACACACTTGTTAGCTATCGAGGTAAGGTTCGCAGCGAAGCCGTTGGCTTACCAAAACAAACAAAAGAGCTTTTACAAGAAGGGGAATCATTCTGGCGAAACGAAGAGATTGCATCTCAGTATATTCCAAACTATACCTTCAAAGAATGGCGCAAGATTCGCCAACAATATGTGGAAATGCCAATGTCTGAAGATACGGCACATGTATTAGGCATAGAGAGTGTACCTAATACACCATTTACAGTAATTATCGACGTTAATAAAGAGGTAAAACCCTTTATACGTCCTGACATAGAGGCTTGTTAAATTCCACAAGCGATGATTGGTTAGTTAAATAGGAGTGTTATGACCGATACAACGAGACCAAAACGATACCGCATGGTATCTAAATATTATAAAGAAACCTATGGGGAAAAGGTTTATAAATTGCCTGTTGCCTTACCGCTAACTTGTCCAAATCGAGATGGTTCGGCCGGCGTAGGTGGCTGTACCTTCTGTGGTGAAATCGGTGCGGGCTATGAAAATCGCCCTGCTTGGATGACAGTGCGCATGCAATTAGAGGAAAACATTGCTCACATAGGTCCTAAATATAAGGCGAAAAAATTTATACCTTATTATCAAAACTTTAGTAATACCTATTTGGGACTTGATGATTTTAAAAGCTATATGGAGCAAGGCTGTATTGATGAAGCGGTAGGCATTGCTATTGCTACGCGACCAGATTGTATTGCCGATGAATACTTAGACATATTGGCTGATATTAGAGATCGATTTCAAAAGGATATCTATATTGAATTAGGATTGCAAACGGTCAATTATGATACATTAGAGAAAATTAATCGGGGTCATGATTTAGCTCAGTTTATTGATGCTGTACTACGCATTAAGAGATATGGATTTAATGTAACAACCCATATGATAGTAAATCTTCCATGGGATTCTATGAAAGATACTATTGAAGGAGCCCGCATTTTGTCAGCTCTTGGTGTCGATCAAGTTAAACTGCATGCTTTATATATTGTAAAAAATACATTGATGGCTAAGTGGTACCAAGAAGGTCAGTTCAGCTTAATCAGTGCAGAAGAATATGCTGACCGTGTAGTCAACTTTATCCGTCATTTACACCCTGACATTGTACTGCAGCGTCTTGTTGGGCGAGCGCCTGAAGATAATACACTCTTTACAAATTGGTCTATGGGTTGGTGGCGCGTACAAGACTTAATTGATGATAAATTAGACGAACTGGATGCCCATCAAGGTGATTTATGTGATTATTTAAACGGCAAAGCCGTTCGTAAGTTTATAGATTAGGAGGTTGTATGAGCGAACAAGTATTTACATTTCCTACATATGACCTAGCACAATCCATACTAGGTCAACATAATCGATATTTGCATATGATGCTTGAAGTCATCTCTGTAGATGTAGTGGCACGCGGGGATACTGTGGTTATCAAGGGCGATGAAAAGCAAGTAGAGGCTCTGTATCGTACGTTAGAGGAACTGGTATTCTTATATCGTGAAGGCAGTACCATTACTGAGTCCCAAGTTCGTATTGCGGCTAAACTTGTAGCGAACGGTAAAGCTGATGCTGTACATACTATGTTTGAAGATACCTTATCCGTTAATATGCGCGGTAAAAATATTACGCCTAAAACGGAAGGTCAGAAATACTATGTTGATAGCATCCGTAAAAACACCATTACCTTTGGTATAGGCCCTGCCGGTACAGGTAAAACATTCCTAGCTGTAGCGTTAGCTGCATTCTATTTAAAAAACCGCAATGTAGATAAAATCATTTTGACTCGTCCTGCTGTAGAGGCTGGTGAACGATTAGGCTTCCTACCTGGTGAATTACAAGACAAGGTAGATCCTTATTTGCGACCTCTTTATGATGCATTACATGAAATGTTTGGCATCGAGCAAGTACAACGCTTTATGGAACGTGGTACTATCGAGGTAGCACCATTAGCATATATGCGTGGTCGTACCTTAGAAAATGCTTTTGTTATTCTAGACGAAGCTCAAAATACGACGGCTGAACAGATGAAGATGTTCTTAACCCGTCTAGGTAACAACTCTAAAATGGTAGTAAATGGTGATAAGACACAAATTGACTTGCCACCACGTGTTGTGTCTGGTCTTGGCGAGGCTGAAAAGGTATTGCGTCATGTACCTGGTATTCATATGGTTTACTTTAGCGATCAAGACGTTGTTCGTCACGATTTAGTTGGTCGTATTGTAAAAGCTTACGATCAGTATCATGAACGTAAATTAGCTGGTGAGACTGCGGAAACTAACGCAGCATCTAAAGACCATGTAGCGAAAGGATAAGCATGTATATACATATTAGCTATGATGAAGGAATTCAAGAGGATTCCAATATTGAGGCTGTAATACGCAAGGTCTGTGATGAAGTGAGTCGCGTATATGGCCTTGAAGAAGATGAAATGAGTATTTTACTCTGCGATAATGCTAAGATTCACGAGCTTAACAAAGAATATCGCGGCATCGATAGACCTACTGATGTATTGTCCTTTGCCCTTAATGAAGGGGATGACTACGAAGGCAGTGAAGAGGAACACCACTTACTTGGTGATATGATTATTTCTTTAGAGCGCACTCGTGAGCAAGCTATCGAATATGGACATAGCTTTGAACGAGAATTAGCATATTTAACGACTCACAGTTGCTTACATATCTTAGGCTATGACCATATGAACGATGAAGATAAAAAAGAGATGCGTATTGAAGAAGAATTTATCTTAGGTAATCTCGGTTATGTACGGGAGGATGCACCATATAATGAATAAGAACGAACATTTTAAATCTGGTTTTGTTGCCGTTGTAGGACGCCCTAATGTTGGTAAATCTACATTAATTAATGCCCTTATTGGCGACAAAATCGCTATCGTATCTGATAAGGCTCAAACAACGCGTAACCGTATTATCTGCGTATATACAGATGAGGCAAAACAAATTGTTTTCATGGATACACCAGGTGTACATAAGCCAAAACATAAATTAGGTGAATTCATGGTAGATGCTGCCATTGAGTCCTTGAAAGAAACGGAAGCTGTTTTATTTGTCGTAGCCGGCAATGAAAAACGCGGCCCTGGGGATAACTTTATTATTGAGCAATTAAAACGTGTAAAAGTTCCTGTTTTCTTAGTCGTTAACAAGATTGATATTCTAAAAAAAGAGGAGCTTTTAGAAGCTATCGTATCTTATCAAGATGCATATCCATTTGCAGGAGTTATTCCTATTTCTGCAAAGGATAAAGAGAACCTAAATGAAGTTCTAAATGTATTAGAAGAAACATTACCGGAAGGTCCACAATACTTCCCAGAGGATATGATTACGGACCAACCAGAACGTCTTATCATTTCTGATATTGTTCGTGAAAAAATCCTATTGGCTACACGTGATGAAATCCCTCATGCTATCGCTGTAGACGTAGATGAAATGAAAACACGTGATGATGGTACAACCTATGTCCGTGCTACTATTTACTGTGAACGAGACTCTCAAAAGGGCATTATCATCGGTAAAAAAGGTGCCTTGTTGAAACAACTCGGTGCTGAAGCCCGTGTAGATATTCAAAAACTATTGGCTACAAAGGTGTACTTAGACCTTTGGGTTAAGGTTAAAAAGGATTGGCGCAATAAATCCGGCATGTTATCTGAACTTGGTTATAGAAAATAATTTTTGCTATAATAAAAACTAACTCGTTTTCCCTATTGTATGAAAGGAATTAAGATGGATAGTGTAGATGGCCTGTTACCCATAGGGTTTGGTCTGGTATGTATATTTTTAATTAACTTTTTTGTGGTCGCAAAGTTCTCCTTTGCTCGCCTTCGTAAAGAGCATGTTGAGGATATGGATATCCTTTTAGAGAAGGATAGAGAGTTTTTATTAAAACTCTATCAAAACCCTGAGTATTTTTTAAATACGACGCAGTTTTTGATTTTATTCTTTATTTTGGCTCTTGCCGGTACAGGCACCTATGTATTTGATAACATTGTAGATCAACTTGTAGCGGTATTTAATGTGCATAGTACGTGGATGCACTTCGTACTAGATATACTTTTATTGTTATTAATTAGCTTAATCGTTTTAATCTTTGGTGAAATTGTACCTAAAGCATTGGGCTTATCGTTCCCAACAAAGTATGTAAATACCTATAGCCGTATCGTAGTAGCTGCTGGTCGTTTGGTATATCCGTTCATTTGGATTGCTAGCAAAATCTCCACTGTTATTTTGGGCTTTTACAAAACAAAATATTTAACAGAGCTAGACCTTGTGTACTCTGAAGAAGAGATTCGTATGATGATCTCTCGAAGCCATGAAGAAGGTCAACTAGACCAAGTAGAATCAGAGTTGATTGACAATGTTTTTAACTTTGTAGACCGTAGAGCTAAAGAGGTTATGGTACCGCGTCAAGATGTGGACTGTATTTTCGTTGAAGACGGTTATGATGAAGCAATGAAATTTATTCGCTCTAAAGCACATACCCGTTACCCTCTATGTGTAGAGGATAAGGATCATATCATTGGTCTAGTTCATATTAAGGACCTCATGGAACGTCCTAATCAAGCGCGTAAGGATTTGCGTAATGTAAAACGAGATATCTTAACTGTGCCAGAGGTAATGAAGTTATCTACACTGCTACAATACATGAGAACTCGTCGTATCTATCAAGCTGTTGTTGTAGATGAGTACGGTGGTATGGTTGGTCTTGTAGGCCTTGAAGATATTATCGAAGAGCTCGTTGGGGATATTCAAGACGAACATGAACCACACTTACCAGCTAAAATTGCTTATGCAGATGGATCCTTCGAATTTGATGGTAAGGTCCTCGTAGACGAAGTAGAGGAAATGATGGACGTTGAAATCGACGATTCTGACTCTGATACAATTGGGGGCTATGTATTTGGTCTCTTAGAACGGACACCAATTGTTGGTGATACTGTGGATGCATTGGGATATACCTTTGAAGTAACACAAATGCAAGGCTATCGCGTTTCTCGTATTAAAGTAACACCTTTACCTGAAGAGGAAACAACGGAAGAAGAACATGAAGAAGCTTAATGGTGGTTTTAACACACCTGCCATCGTCATTAGTCGAAAAAAACATAAGCTATACTCTGTATTTACTTTTATCACACCCAGCTTAGGGATTATACGTGCATCCATACCGCATAAGCGTATGATGACCATGCGTAACAGTTCCTATTTACGTCCCTTTAGTGCTATGTATATAACGGTCGTACCTGATGGTGAATATGTAAATGTTACACAAATTGATGGCTCCTATGTGGTAGAATCATTAGATGTGAATTTAGATAATATTGCTTATGCTGCTGTAGCGAGCGAGCTCATTCAAGAACTATTTGCAATGTATGATGTAGATCGTAAGGTGTTTGATACCGTTGTTAACTACTCCAAGCAAATTAGACGCCGCAATGTGCAATTGGGAACGATCATGCTTGGGTGGCAACTATTATCCCTTGCCGGGGTTGTGCCAAGTGCTAATGCTTTTTCACATCAAGATGGTATTGATCCATTCTGGATACAGGTGAGAGAAACGACAAATCTTAGTATTTCGCGTTCTGTAAAAGCTGGACTACCACAAATCCTCGCTTACCAGTGGGGCGAAGACACGCCTATAGAACTTCCCAAAACAATTTGGAAGGAACTAGAAAAACTACTATTTGCATACTGCGAGCAAGAAATTGGTAAACCATTACAAAGTGTTAAGTTTTTAAATTCCATAGTTTAATGATAGTAAAAGGCAGTTTGAGAAATCAAACTGCCTATTTTTATATGTTATGAGATGTGGAATGGAGATATCATTTTCCAGTAAGCATAACTAGTATATATTTTCTGTATCTCAAGATACGTATGAAAAAATATAATACTAATAGACATATGTACATCTGTAGTTGACACTTTTAATAACAATTATTTATAATATAACAATGTTATATTATATGTTTTTATAGGAGGTCATTATGCAGCTTTTGGGAAATCTCAAAATACATTTTCTAGCGCTCGTACTAACCGTAGTCGCTGAATTTATAGGCATAAAAAAACTAGGTCCTGTTGTATTATTGCCATTATTGTACACATTGATTCTAGGTTTATTAATTTCTATTCCTAAATTTAAAATTCTAACCATTAAACAGATGGAAAAATCTGCAGATTATATCGGTATTGCCGTTATGATCTTGATGGTAAAAGTAGGTTTAGGTATTGGTCCAAATCTTGGTATTCTTACAAGTGCAGGCTGGGCATTATTACTACAAGAGCTTGGCCACTTCTTTGGTACTATTGTATTCGGTTTACCTGTAGCTTTATTAGTAGGTATGCGTCGCGAAGCAGTAGGTGCATGTTACTCTGTAGACCGTGAACCAAATGTAGCGATTATTATCGACAAATTCGGTTTTAGCTCTCCTGAGGGCCGTGGTGTTATGGGCATGTACATCTGTGGCGTTCTTATCGGTGCTATGTGGTCCTCCGTATTGGCTGGTATGTTGGCACAATCAGGATGGTTCCATCCATTGGCATTAGCTATGGGCGCTGGCATAGGTAGTGCTAGTATGATGGCTGCCGCTACGGCTCCAATCATTGCAGTATATCCAGATTACGAACAACAAATTATGGCTCTTGCAGGGGCTGCAAACTTGTTGACTACCGTACTAGGCGTATACTTTGGTCTATTTGTTTCTTTACCAGTTATGGAAAAAACCTACAACTTCTTTACAGGTCGTACCCGTGAACAGGATTTAGCAGAGGAGGCAGCAAATCATGAGTAAAAGCGAAAAATTAACACAATTTGTCATCGTTATTTGTATTGCTGCTATCATTACTGCAGTAGGTAATGTAATGGATGGTAAACATCTATTTAGCGATAGCTTAGTTGGCGTAGCTATTTTAGCAGTTCTTGCTACGATTGGTGCTTTAATCTCTAACTTGCCATATGCTAATAAATTACCTATGGTATTCTGGGTTTCCTTAATCGGTGTTGTTGCATCCTTACCAGGTATGCCTGGCCAAGAATGGATTATAGCTAAAACTAGTCAAGTAACATTCCTTGCTACTACAACACCTGTACTTGCTTATGCAGGTCTATCCTTAGGTAAAGACCTTGGTGCGTTCCGTCGATTATCTTGGCGTATTATTCCAGTTGCACTAGCTGTAACAGCAGGTACGTTCATCTGTGCAACAGCATTAGCACAATTAGTACTTCATTTAGAAGGTTTAATTTAATACTAAATCATAATGTTAGATGTCTAAATTATGTTAAGATATAATTATAGATTAATATTTTAGAAGATATCTATTCATCATGATGACATGATCGACCGTATTTTATACGGTCGATTTTATAAAGGAGATATTATGAGCCGTATGACAAAGGAAGAAGTAAAACAACGTGTTTGTAAAGCTATTGTTGATGCACAACCGCGTTTACGAAAATTGGCTGAATCTATTATGGCTGAACCTGAACTAGGTTTTAAAGAGGTAAAAACATCTAAAAAGGTTCAAGCTATGTTTGATGAACTTGGCATTTCTTATACTACAGGGCATGCATTGACAGGTGTAAAAGGTAGAATAAAAGGCCGTGATAGTAAATATACGGTTGCCATGGTGGGAGAATTAGATGCCATTCTATGTCCTCGCCATCCTCGCGCTGATGATTTAACAGGGGCTGCCCATTGCTGTGGTCATAATGTACAAATTACCAATATGTTTGCTGTCGCTATGGGCTTACAAGCTGTGATGGATCAATTTGCTGGGGATGTCGTATTATTTGCTGTTCCAGCAGAGGAAATGATTGAAATTGATTACCGCAATAAATTGCGTGAACAAGGAAAACTCAAGTATATGGGCGGCAAGCAACAGCTTATCTATGAAGGTGCTTTCGATGATATCGATATGGCTATGCAAATGCATGTGGAGACTGCCAAAACTCCAGCTGGTGAAATGGGGCTTGGTAGTACCTCCAATGGTTTTGTATCTAAACTGATTGAATATCACGGCAAGGTGGCTCATGCCGCTCAAGCACCTCATGAAGGAATCAATGCTCTCAATGCTGCTTTGATGGGCGTTATGGGGGTTAACTCCATTCGTGAAACTTTCAAAGAAAGCGATTATTTCAGATTCCACCCAATTATTAATCAAGGTGGTACATTGGTTAACTGTGTACCTGATTATGTTCAAGTTGAAAGTTACGTGCGTGCCTCCAATATTGAGGCTATCGTAGATGGTAATCATCGTGTAAACCGCGCATTAAAGGCTGGTGGTGATGCAGTAGGAGCGACATGTGTTATTAAGGACTTACCTGGTTATTTACCGATGCGTAATGATGAACGTATGAATGCGTTATTACGAGAAAATTCAAATCCTATCTTTGGTGAAGCCAATGTATATCAAGGTCCACATATTACGGCTAGTACAGACATGGGGGACGTATCTCACTTGATGCCTGTTATCCACCCTTGGGTTGGTTGTATTAGTGGTGTATTACACAGTGCAGAATATGAAATCTCTGTACCTGATGTAGCATACATAAAAACAGCACAAGCATTAGCTATGACAATCGTAGACTTACTATACGATAACGCTGCAGGTGCTAAGGATGTATTAGACAACTTTACACCAGCATTAAACAAACAAAGCTATATTGAACTCTTAGATCGTATTGCTAAGGGTGAATAAAATAAACCACCTATCGAAGATAATTTGATTATCTTTGGTAGGTGGTTTACAATTTATTTATATAACTATAATGGTTTGTTTAAGTTCATTCCTTATATACTAACGTATATATTAGTATTTTTTAGAGGAAATTATGAAAGAGAATCTTGCTTTACTACTAGCTGTCTTATATTTAATCTATAGATTTAAGACATATAAAAAAACTAATAAAATAATAGAAGACAGAATAGAAAGTGTTCACAAGCCATACTTTAAACGTGTACAAGATGTTTTAGGGTGTTCTGAAGAAGAGGCGGAGAAGGTCGGATTAGCATTAGACAAATATTTTGTACCCTTAGAAAGTAAATTCCATAAAATTGATGATAGTACTTACTCATTTGTTGATGCAGGAGGCCTTAAAGGAACATTTTCAATAGATCAAAACTATAATTTATTGACATTAATTTATAACGATGTTGATTTACTAGCTTTACATCAGAAGAATTAAGGAGTTTTTATGCCCATTAGAAAGCTCATAAAGATAAGTTATAAAGTAGTTTTATCATTACTAGTAATTATTTTAATTTTTGTTGGAATTAGAATATATGAATATCAAATATTTATAAACTCTCTTGTAGATTATGGCAAACAAACAGGGCTCAATAAAAATATGACTGGTTTTGCTACAGATTTTCCCTATATATATTCTAATGGTGATTTCGGTATAGTTGTTGTTAACGTATTACCCTATGGGACAGTACGTATTATTCCAAATCATAAAGGCTTTAGTAAAACATTTGAATCTCCAGCAGATAGTAATTTAGAGTATTTGCAAAAAGCATATGGGGATGAACTTATAATTTTAGAGAGTATTGATCAATTTTCAGAAGATGAAAGAAAGATTATATCTGAGATAACTAAGAAGGACTCCAAACCAAGATATGATCGTGATACTTGGGTTACTAGATCCTACTGATGTATACAGTAACAACGATCCCTGAATTTAATATAGTGTATGAATGATTAAATTTCCGTATTAATAGTATCTATTATTTGATATATTATGGTTAAAAGTAGTCTTGTCAGTATAAAATAATAGTTTGACATTCTTCCCTTTGTATTGCTACAATATTGTGTATAATATATGCGATGAAGCAGAGTAGTAAACCTCTCTAGCGAGTGAGGATGGTGTAAGCTCACATTTGGTTGAAGGCG
>JAGZGB010000255.1 GCA_018367495.1 Veillonella sp.
ACGGCAGGCAATTGTATTACAGGCCCTTTTGATGGTATTGTACGGAGCTTGCTCGTATGTATTTATGAGTTAGGTGTTAACGAAATCTTTATCATTGGTCATCACGAATGTGGCATGGCTAAAACTACAGCAAAAGATTTAACAGAAAAAATGTTAGCTCGTGGTATTTCCCCAGAAGCGATTCATATGGTGCGAAAAGAAATGGAGCGTTGGGCTGATGGTTTTACCCATCCTGCAGAGAATGTGGAAGAAACAGTGGACGAATTGCGTATGAACCCTTTAATTCCTAAAGACGTGCCAATTCATGGTCTTATCTTCCATCCTAGAACGGGTGAAATCGAAGTCATTGTTAATGGCTATACACAAATGAAACAATATTACGAAAAATAGTAGGTAAATTCTTTAATAGAGGTATTGTGAATTGAGCAATATAGATAGATTAGATACATTTGAGGTAGCCTGTGATATCTATTTACCTAATGAATGGAACATACCACAATTAAATATGTTGGGATGTGTTTTTGCTAGATATAGAAAAGCAGATATTCAAGAAGTATAGAAAACTCTTATTTGACTTAAAGTTAAGTTTAAGTTTTGTAATGTGTTCATATTAGTACTTAATAGATATTTACATAAAGGAACTATATGAATAAAAGTAAATTGTTAAAAACAACTATAGCCATTTTTGTTTTGGCTGTATTAATTATAGGTGGCTATGTCTATAAGGATGCCATACAGAGTCGCATAGCTAGAACTGCCGCCGTTGTAAGTGGACAAGAAATTAAGCCACTCCTCGATTCTGAAAGTCGTTATATTCGGCAAATTGTAGCTCAAGATAACAGCACGAGTCGTACTATTATGTGGCAATCAGATAGCAGCGAAGCTGATGCGGTCATAGAGTATCGTCTTGTTGGATCCGATACGACTCAAACGATAAGAGCTACAGACAAAGCTTTGACCGATGATGGCAGTACCACCTATATCCATGAGGGTACAGTAACTGGATTGTCGCCTAATACTAAATACGAATATCGCGTTGGTTATGGCAATGATCGTCGCAGTGATTGGTATTC
>JAGZGB010000256.1 GCA_018367495.1 Veillonella sp.
GAAAAAATCCTCAATAATGTTATTGAAGAGCAAGTTGAGATTTACGGCATGGAGCCTAATATGGAAAAGGCTCGTGAAATTGCGTGGAAACGTACGCGTAAAGAGGTTAAAGATGGTATTCAAACTATTCAATACCAAATTAATACATTGATGACTACAAATGGTCAATCTCCATTTGTGACATTATTTATGTATTTCCAACCAGATTATGAATACGCGAAGGAAGCGGCTCTTATTACAGAAGAAATTTTGCGCCAACGTATTAAAGGTGTAAAAAACGAAGCCGATGTATATATTACACCAGCCTTTCCTAAGTTGATTTATGTTCTTGATGAGCATAATGTAACACCAGATAGTCCATACTATTACTTAACTGAATTGGCAGCACAATGTACAGCTAAGCGCATGTACCCTGACTATATTTCTGCAAAAAAAATGAAGGAAAACTACTCAGGTAATGTCTTTAGTCCTATGGGCTGTCGATCCTTCTTATCTCCTTGGAAGGATGAAAATGGTGAATACAAGTTTGATGGACGTTTTAACATTGGTGTAGTAAGTTTAAACTTACCTCAAATTGGCATTCTAGCCCGCGGTAGTGAAGAACGATATTTTGAAATTTTAGATAAACGACTTGAGTTGGCAGAAAAAGCACTAATGCTTCGTTATGAATTACTTAAGGACGTAGTGAGTGATGTGTCACCAATCCATTGGCAACACGGTGCTATTGCAAGACTTAAAAAAGGCGAGAAAATTGCCAAATTCTTGACTGGCGGTTATGCGACTATTTCCTTGGGATATATTGGTATTTATGAAGCAACTCGCTTAATTACCGGTGAATCGAATACAGGCGAGAAAGGTCGCGTTTTTGCGATGAAGATTATGGATCGCTTAAATGCAGCTGTTGATGAATGGCGAGTTAAACATAACATGGGCTTTGCATTATATGGTACACCTGCTGAAAGTTTAACCCATCGATTCTCTTCTTTGGATCGCGCTCGTTTTGGTATTATTGAGGACATTACGGATAAGGGTTATTATACTAATAGTTATCATGTAAGCGTACGAGAAGA
>JAGZGB010000257.1 GCA_018367495.1 Veillonella sp.
TTTTTTAGTGATTTATCGCACATCATCTAAAATCGATAAAATCACCCTCATCTATGCGCATACGGCAATCTTCGATATAGTTAGATTTTATTCATTAGCAGAATTCATTAAGTTTCAGTCTTTCACCATTTTTAAGGCTTTCAAAGATGAAGAAAAGTCTTGTAAACTCGCATGTACATTCATCTTTTGCTCATTACCATTGTATAAGGTATGATAATAGATAAATAAGTTATATAATATTATATATATAGTCACCTTATATGGTGTTGTGGCTTTCAAAAAAAGAAAGTTTATATATATATAATGACTATAATTAATGTAGTTGGAGAGCTATATTTTTAAATCATACATAAGGAGAACAGAGAATGAAAATTTTACTTGTAGAAGACGAAGAAATGCTGAATGGTATCACGGCTAAATATTTACGTGCAGAAAATATGACAGTTGATACATGCTTCAATGGGCAACAAGCGATCGATTACGTTAACACATCTAGCTATGACGTTATCGTAATGGATATTATGATGCCAATCCTCGATGGTATCAGTGCTCTTGCACAAATGCGTAACGACGGTAATACAACACCTGTATTGCTTTTAACAGCAAAGGATTCCTTACAAGATAAAGTTACAGGCCTTAACACTGGTGCAGATGATTATCTTGTAAAGCCTTTCGATCTTGAAGAGTTAACCGCTCGTATTTATGCATTGGCTCGTCGTAATGCGCGTCATGCACAAAACGATATCCATGTAGGTCCACTTACCATCAATGTTCCTCAACGTACTGTTAAACGCGACGGCGAAACAATTACATTGACTGCAAAAGAATTCGACCTATTATTCTATTTAGCAAGTAACGAAAATATCGTATTATCTCGTCAACAAATCCTTGACCATGTTTGGGAATACGATTATGAAAGCTACTCTAACCTTATCGACGTATACATTAAAGATTTGCGCAAGAAAATTGATACTGATGAGAATGTAAAACTCATTCAAACGGTTCGTGGAGTAGGGTATGTCCTCAAAACAGAAAACTAATGATCCTCACCGAGATCTAGATACCA
>JAGZGB010000049.1 GCA_018367495.1 Veillonella sp.
TTAGTCAAGCTCATGCGACCTTTGCGTACTAGCTGATTAATTGTTGGCATTTGGGCACCTCCTTTCCAAATTTGAGATTTATAATTGATCCGTCATAACGAAGTGTTACATCGGATATTACCAAGATTAACGTAGGATACCTACCGCTGTGGCCCGCACCTTAATGCGACACGCACGACCAAGGTCATCCATAGTGTGCTTGTCATTCACAGGTATTCCCTGTTCAGCACAAGCATTTCGTATAGGTTCAACTACACTTTCATCACTATCATGTCCTACGAACACATACTTCACAGTTCCTCGCGCAATGTTTTTCAACGTTTGCTTGGCACCGATTGTTTTGTTCATCGACTTCAGATGGGCAATGTCCATAGTAAAATTCTCCTTACGAAATTATGCTACTTAGGCATACTCGCCCCTGAGCACTATGTAAGTATACCAATTACACAAACACATGTCAAACGTTTTTCGACGCTCTACACCGCTATACAACTGCATTTTATATGTACACGTTTCCGTGCGTTCCATTATAACGAATCATATAACAATATATGTAATTTTTATGCAAAAACGGTTATTTTATTCTCATTTTTATACATTACTTTCATATTATTTTAATTAATCACATTTTATGTATGCATAATTGATATAACAGAAAAATAAATAGTCATTTTTTAGTTCAAATTTATTAACTATATTCAATATATTTATATTATTAAACTTTTAGGTTTATTTATTCTTTCTGACAATTATTCTTTAACAAAGGACTTTAGTATCTATAAAAAAGAGCGTGCCCTAAGGCACGCTCTCTTCTATCGCAATAGATTATTCTTCTACAGCAGTTTCTTCTGTAATATCGATGATTTCAGGTGTGTTTTTAACAACCTCAATCTTACGGTAACGGCTCATGCCAGTACCAGCAGGAATCAATTTACCGATGATTACATTTTCTTTTAAGCCCAATAATGGATCGATTTTACCTTTGATAGCAGCGTCGGTAAGAACACGTGTTGTTTCTTGGAAGGACGCAGCAGACAAGAAGGAATCCGTAGCCAATGCAGCTTTAGTAATACCCAACAATGTACGTTTGCCTGTAGCGTTTTCACGGCCATTAAGAGTAAGACGACGGTTTTCTTCGTCAAAGGTATTAACGTCGACCATATCCCCTGGAAGCATATCTGCATCGCCAGCTGTTTCAACTTTTACTTTATGAAGCATTTGACGAACGATAACTTCGATATGTTTATCGTTAATTTCTACACCTTGAGATTTGTATACTTTTTGTACTTCGTATACGAGGTAACGTTGAGTTGCTTCAGTACCCATTACACGCATAATGTCATGAGGGTTGATAGAACCTTCTGTCAAACGTGCGCCTAAGGATACAACATCACCGTCTTTAACGATAATGCGGGAACCATATGGGATGAGGTAATCGAGTTCAATACCATCTTCACCAGTAATGAAGATAGTATTAGTACCTTTTTTACCTTCGTTAGGTACAACGCGAACTGTACCTTCGTTTTCTGCGATGATAGCATTACGTTTTGGTTTACGCGCTTCAAACAATTCTTCGACACGTGGCAAACCTTGTGTAATATCATCACCTGCGACACCACCTGTATGGAATGTACGCATTGTTAACTGAGTACCAGGTTCACCGATGGATTGTGCTGCAATAATACCAACAGCTTCACCAACTTGAACTTGTCCACCAGTACCAAGGTCACGACCATAGCACTTACGACATACGCCGTATGGGCTGCGGCAAGTCAATACAGAACGGATTTTAACTGTTTCATAGTGTTTTACAACTTCATCAGCCAATGGTTCTGTAATTTCACCGTTAAGAGGAACGATGACTTCACCAGTTTCCTTATTAACCAATTCTTCTGCTGCAATACGACCTACGATACGATCTTTTAATGGTTCAATAACACCAGTACCCTCAACAATAGCTTCTACTTCAATACCGTGGATTTCATTGTTGCGTACTTGTACTTCTTTTACATCGGAGTTAAGGATAGCTTCGATGCCTTCTTCAGTAAGGCGTGTGTTAGCAGGGAAGATTTCTACACCTTCACTGTCAACAATTGCATTAACAGTATCTTTGTTCAACATATTTTGAACCATAGTTTCTTTTAATGTTGCACGAATACTGTCATCGCTTTCACCAAGAATAATTTTTTGAACCAAGTTAGTATGGTTAATATCACTATCAGAGCCTAAATGAGCACCGCGTAATGCCACAGATGTAACACCAGATTCTGCAATATCTGCTAAGCATTGTTCGTCCAAGATAGTTTCGGAAGGTATAACAAGTTCTCCTGTTTCTACATTCACTACATCTTTATCTAACACACGACCAATAAGTTTGTCTTTCAACAATTCCAATGCTTGACGCGGAGAAGTAGCCAAACGAGCGCGTTCACGAACGAGATCGATACCTACAACATCACAATCGTCCTCACGAACGATAACATCTTGAGATACGTCAACAAGACGACGAGTCAAATAACCAGAGTCAGCTGTACGAAGCGCTGTATCGGCCAAACCTTTACGAGCACCATGAGAGGAAGTAAAGTAATCCAATACAGTCAAGCCTTCTTTAAAGTTTGCTTTGATTGGCAAGTCGATAATACGACCAGATGGATCGGCCATCAAACCACGCATACCAGCAAGCTGACGGATCTGTTGTTTATTACCACGGGCACCAGAGATAGCCATCATGTAAACAGGGTTGAAGCCATCTTTATCACGCGCCATATTATCCATCATGGCATCAGTAACGTCTTCTGTTGCTTGAGTCCACAATTGGATAGTTTTACGGTAACGTTCTTCTTCTGTAATAAGACCACGGCGATACAAACGAGATACTTTTTCTACTTCTTGTTCTGCTGTGTCTAATAAACCAGTTTTTACTTCTGGTACTTTAATATCTGCAATAGCTACAGTCATACCTGCGCGACGTGCGAAGGAGTAACCCAAGGATTTAATACGGTCCAAAAGTTCTGCAGTCTTTTCATTGCCAAACAATTGGAAGCATTGGTCAACCAATTTACCAACTGTTTTCTTATCCATAACCTTACCTAAAGAGTAAGTGCCATCTTCGCGTTTTTCATATTGCCATAATTCTGGGAATAATGCATTGTTGAAGATTAAGCGACCTGCAGTTGTTTCTACACGGCCATGGTCAGGTAAGCGGATATGAAGAATATCTTGCAAGCCAATGATATGAGATTCGTATGCAAGCATTACTTCATCATAAGTAGCAAATGTTTTCGCTTTATCACGAGTATCTTCGCGTACAACTGTTAAGTAGTATGTACCCAAGATCATATCTTGAGAAGGTACTGCTACCGGTTTACCGTCTTTAGTGGACAAGATATTATGGCTAGAAAGCATCAATGTACGAGCTTCTGCTTGTGCTTCTACGGACAATGGTAAGTGACACGCCATTTGGTCACCGTCAAAATCGGCGTTGAAGGCTGTACATACTAATGGATGCAATTTAATAGCACGGCCTTCCCAAAGGATTGGTTCGAAAGCTTGAATACCAAGTCTATGCAATGTAGGGGCACGGTTCAAGAGAACTGGATGTTCTTTGATTACCTCTTCCAAGGATTCCCATACGCCAGGGCCAATTCTTTCAACTTGGCGTTTAGCAGCCTTGATATTGGATGCTTGACCACGTTCTACCAAACGTTTCATAACGAAAGGTTTGAACAATTCCAATGCCATTTCTTTAGGCAAACCACATTGGTGCATTTTAAGTTCAGGACCTACTACGATAACGGAACGACCGGAGTAGTCAACACGTTTACCAAGCAAGTTTTGACGGAAACGACCTTGTTTACCTTTAAGCATATCGGACAAGGATTTTAATGGACGGTTACCAGGGCCTGTTACAGGACGACCACGGCGACCATTATCGATCAATGCGTCAACAGCTTCTTGAAGCATACGTTTTTCGTTGCGCACGATGATATCAGGAGCACCTAAGTCTAACAAACGTTTCAAACGATTGTTACGGTTGATAACACGACGATATAAATCATTAAGGTCAGATGTAGCGAAGCGACCACCATCTAATTGAACCATCGGGCGCAATTCAGGTGGAATTACAGGAACAACATCCATAATCATCCATTCTGGACGGTTGCCAGATTGACGGAATGCTTCTACTACTTCTAAACGACGAACCGCACGAATTTTACGTTGACCACTTGCAGTGTTCAATTCTTCGCGCAATTCAGCATTCAATGCTTCAAGATCAAGTTCTGCTAAGAGAGCTTTTACAGCCTCAGCACCCATGTCGATACATGCGAAGAGAACCTCTTCAGCAGCGCCCAATTCATAACGCTCTTCACGAGTTAACTCTTCATATTCTTTATCTGCTTCTGGGATTGTTGCATCATCGCGAAGAGCCGCATTATAGCGCTCTTTACGTTGTGCTTCGCGAACAATAGCTAAACGTTCGTTACGTTGAGCTACTGTTTCGATTACGACGGATTTACCACCGATAGTATAACCGTCTTCGTTAAATTGAGCTTCATATTCGCGGTACTCTTGCTCGGACAACAATTGGCGTTTTGCCAATGGAGTACCAGCTGGATCTACTACGATGTAGGAAGCAAAGTATAATACGCGTTCCAAGGAACGTGGGGATACATCAAGGATTAGACCCATGCGGGATGGGATACCTTTAAAGTACCAAATGTGAGATACAGGAGTAGCCAATTGGATATGGCCCATACGTTCACGACGCACTTTTGCACGTGTAACCTCTACACCACATTTATCGCAGACTACACCTTTATGGCGAATGCGTTTATATTTGCCGCAGTGACATTCCCAGTCCTTTGTTGGTCCAAAAATGCGTTCGCAGAATAGACCATCACGTTCTGGCTTCAACGTACGGTAGTTAATAGTTTCAGGTTTCTTAACTTCCCCATGAGACCAAGCTAAGATCTGCTCTGGAGAGGCTAAACCGATTCGCATGGAATCGAATTCATTTACGTCTAGCACTACTATCGCTCCCTTCCTTATAGATAGTTTTAGTCTTCATCGTTAGAGGAATCGCCCATTGGGAACGCCAATTGGCTAAGGATATCATCTTCACCGCCGTTATCAGCAGGTGCTTCTTCCTCTACTTCTGGCTCTACTACAGTTACTTCATCAGTTTCTACTGCACTGCCTTCCATAACTTCTTCAATGCCAGTTTCTACCACTTCATCTTCGTCATCAAGTTCTTTCATAACAACTTCTTCTTGATCTTCATTCAAGATCTTTACATCAAGACCAATACTTTGAAGTTCTTTGAGCAATACCTTGAAGGACTCAGGTACACCTGGTTCAGGGATATTTTCGCCTTTAACGATTTTTTCGTATGCTTTCACACGACCAACAACGTCATCAGACTTAACAGTTAATAGCTCTTGAAGTGTATAAGCTGCGCCATATGCTTCGAGAGCCCAAACTTCCATTTCCCCGAAACGTTGACCACCGAATTGAGCTTTACCACCCAATGGTTGTTGTGTAACAAGGGAGTACGGACCTGTGGAACGAGCATGGATTTTATCATCAACCAAGTGATGGAGTTTAAGCATATATACGTAACCAACAGTTACACGGTTATCCATTGGTTCACCAGTACGACCATCGTACAATACTGTTTTACCATCATCGGAACGACCAGCAATGCCTAATGTTTCAAATACGTCTTTTTCATGTGCACCATCAAATACAGGTGTAGCAATATGAATACCAGCTACATCTGGTTTTGGCATGCCATATGTTTCATAGTCGTAACCAAGGCCTTCGAGTTCATGACGAATTTCAACGCGTTTAGCACGAGCAGACTCAATATGGTTCAATGTAGTTTTAACTTTATTAATAGCTTCTAATTCTTCTACAAGAGCAGGATCCATTTCTGGAGCGTCTTCTTCAGAGTCGAAGAATTCTACATGAAGCGCATTGTATTTGGCTTCAATAGTTTTAAGTTCTTGATAACGAGCTTCGCCACCAAGAGCTTCAAGTTTCTTTTGCGCTGCAGATTCTACATGATCAAGAATTTGAGATTTCAAGTCGATGATTTTTTCATCAATATCGAAATGAGGAACTGTTACATCTTCTTTAGCTTTTGCTTCTAATTCTTCAATTTCAGCATATAAGCCGCGAATAGCGTCAATTTGCTCCCAGTAAGATGCATCAGTACGAGCTTCTTTCAATACATTTTGGATGTGAAGGTCTGTAGCTTTGATTTTCATACCTAAGCCTTGAACAGCCCAGCCCAAGTGAGTTTCAAGAACCTGACCGATGTTCATACGAGAAGGTACGCCCAATGGGTTCAATACGATTTGTACTGGAGTACCATCAGGAAGGAATGGCATATCTTCTTTTCTCATAACGCGAGAAACAACACCTTTGTTACCATGACGGCCCGCCATTTTATCGCCTTCGTGAATCTTACGTTTTTGAGCAATATATACGCGAACAAGTTTATTTACACCTGGTTGTAATTCGTCACCGTTTTCACGAGTGAAGACCTTAACGTCTACAACTTTACCAGATTCGCCATGAGGCACGCGCAAGGATGTGTCGCGCACTTCGCGTTCTTTATCGCCAAAGATAGCACGTAACAAACGTTCTTCAGGAGTTAATTCAGTTTCACCTTTTGGTGTAGCTTTACCTACAAGAATATCGCCAGGGTGTACTTCTGCACCGATGCAAATGATACCATCTTCATCAAGGTTTTTAAGAGTGTCATCACCAGTATTAGGCAATTCACGAGTAATCTCTTCAGCACCTAATTTAGTGTCACGCGCATCACATTCGTATTCTTCAATATGAATGGATGTATAAATATCTTCTTTGCAAAGTTCTTCACTAAGCAAGATCGCATCTTCGTAGTTATAACCTTCCCAAGGCATGAACGCTACAAGAACGTTATAACCTAATGCCAATTCACCGCCATCAGTAGCAGGACCATCAGCCAATACTTGGCCTTTTACAACATGGTCGCCACGATTAACGATTGGTTTTTGGTTAAAGCATGTAGATTGGTTAGAACGAAGGAATTTATTTAAACGGTATGTATCGACACGACCATCGCTATCGCGAAGAACGTGTATTTCATTACCCCAGCAACGTACAACTTTACCAGCTTCACGTGCAAGAACGCAAACGCCAGAGTCTGTAGCAGCTGTATATTCCATACCTGTACCAACAAGTGGAGCTTGAGCACGAAGTAAAGGCACCGCTTGACGTTGCATGTTCGCACCCATCAAGGCACGGTTAGCATCGTCATTTTCAAGGAATGGAATCATAGCTGTACCAATAGATACAACTTCTTTTGGACTAACGTCCATGTAGTCTACTTTATCAGGCGTAACTTCCAATACGTCATGACCACGACGACAAGCTACGTGTTCATTAGTAAAGTAACCTTCAGCATCGATTGGAGAGTTCGCTTGGGCAATTGTCATGCCTTCTTCTTCATCTGCAGTCATATAAGCTACAGAATCAGTAACACGAACTTTAATAACCTTGTCAGCATCAGCACCTGTACCGTAAATTTTTTCTACCTTACGGTATGGAGCTTCAATGAAACCGAATTCATTTACTTTCGCATAGTTAGACAAAGAGTTAATCAAACCGATATTTGGACCTTCTGGGGTTTCAATAGGGCACATACGGCCATAGTGAGAGTGATGCACGTCACGAACTTCGAAGCCTGCACGCTCACGAGATAACCCGCCAGGACCAAGGGCAGATAGACGACGTTTGTGAGTCAATTCTGCTAATGGGTTTGTTTGGTCCATGAACTGAGACAATTGGGAAGAACCAAAAAATTCTTTGATTGCTGCCACTACAGGACGAATGTTAATCAACGCTTGAGGCGTGATGGATTCAATTTCTTGAATTGTCATACGTTCACGAACAACACGTTCCATACGAGTTAAACCAATACGGAATTGGTTTTGCAACAATTCACCTACACAACGAAGACGACGATTACCCAAATGGTCGATATCATCTGTGTGACCTGCACCATCCATAAGATTAAGCAAGTAAGAGATATTAGCAATCATATCTTCCCGTGTTACTGTACGGTGATCGAATGGCAAATTACAGTTATTACAGATAACTTTGGACTCTACACCATCGTTATTTACGATGTAGAATTCAGCGAAACCTTCACCATCAAATACATGGCTATTAGCAACGATATCAAGTTGTTCTTCCCCAACTTGTACACCTGCATCAAGAATAATTTCACCAGTTTCTGGATCTACGATAGGTTGTGCCAATGTTTGACCCAACATACGTTGACGCCAGCCAAGTTTTTTGTTCAATTTGTAACGACCAACGCGCGCTAAGTCATAACGACGTGCATCGAAGAACAAGTTATCGAACAAGTTACGAGCGGACTCTACAGTAGGAGGCTCGCCTGGGCGTAATTTTTTATAGATTTCAACCAATGCTTCATCAGCAGATTGAGTTGTATCTTTTTCTAATGTACGAACGATGCGTTCATCATATACTGGCAAACCATCTTCATCAGTTTTACCGTTCCAGAAGAGGTCCAGGATGCTTTCATTAGTATCCCAACCTAATGCACGTACCAATACAGTAGCTGGTAATTTACGGTTACGGTCAATACGAACAGCCACAACTTCGCTTGCATCAGTTTCAAGCTCAATCCATGCGCCACGGTTAGGAATAACTGTGGAATCATACAAACGGTTACCCATTGTATCGATTTCTTTATTGTAGTAAACGCCTGGAGAACGTACCAATTGGGATACGATAACACGTTCTGCACCATTGATGATGAAAGTACCTGTATCTGTCATCAATGGGAAATCGCCCATGAATACCTCTTGTTCTTTAATGTCCATATTTTCTGGATCATTATTTACTAAGCGAATATTTACACGAAGTGGTGCTGCGTAAGTAGCATCACGGTTTTTACATTCATTAATATCATACTTAGGTTCACCTAAGCTGAAACCTTCGAAAGAAAGTACTAAATTACCTGAATTGTCTTTAATCGGAGAAATATCGTTGAAAATATTTTGTAAACCACTCTCCAAGAACCACTCATACGATTTACGCTGAATGTCCAATAAATGCGGCATCTTGATAACTTCGTTAATTTTTGCGTACGTATAACGAGTTCGTTTGCCTACCTGTTCAGGTTTGAACATATTTGCTTTCACCCCTATCAAAACACACTGGTCTACCATTTTCTATAACGGCACGGAAAAGACATCTTACAGGTCTCAGTTTTCCTGCTCAGATAACGTCAAATAAAGCAAGGCCCATTTCATTTTTTAAAATAACCTTGCTTTCCATTAACCAAGCACAACCTTGGAAGAAAACCTCATCACTATTCAAGTTATAGTTTTATATCCAAAAGCAGGAAACGCTACTTTTGCAATATATAATTTTATCAGTATTAAAAAAGACTGTCAACCAAAAGGGTTGACAGTCTTTCATTTTCATGCTCTATTCATGTGTCAAGACAACTTACTATATTAGTTGCCTTTTTGTTTTAAAAGATTGGCACCAGCAATACCAGGGCGAGTCATTTCTTTAGGAGAAAGAATATGATTGATTTCATCTTCAGTCAATAAACCTTTTTCCAAAATAATATCACGAATAGCACGACCAGTAGTATACGCTTCTTTCGCAAGTGCAGATGCTGTTTCGTAACCAAGATGCGGCAACAATGCTGTTACGATACCAACGGAACGATTCAACCAGTATTCGCATTGTTCACGGTCTACTTCAAGATCTACGAGCAATTTATCAACGAATGTATTTACACCATTTTTGAGGTAGCAAAGATTATTGAACAAGTTGTATGCCAATACAGGTTCCATTACGTTCAATTCAAATTGACCATTTTCTACAGCCAATGTAATTGTAAGGTCATTACCGATAACTTGGTAACAAACTTGGTTCAATACTTCGGCGATAACAGGGTTAACCTTACCTGGCATGATAGAAGAACCAGGTTGACGAGCTGGTAATTTCAATTCCCCAATACCACAACGAGGTCCAGATGCCATCAAACGGAAGTCGTTGGCCATTTTAATCAATACGAGAGCAGTAACTTTCAAACCGCTAGAAATATCTGCAAAAATATCAGTATTGTTAGTAGCATCGATTAAGTTTTCCGCAGTGTAGAATGGTTCGCCTACTACTTCACTAAGTTCATACGCTACATCATGAATATAATTAGGTTCAGCATTAAGACCTGTACCAACTGCAGTAGCCCCCATGTTAATTACATGTGCCCCTTCAACAGCAGATTTAATCCGTCTAATACCACGACGGATACCAGATGCATAAGCACCCATTTCTTGACCTAATGTAATTGGCACTGCATCTTGTAAGTGAGTACGACCCATTTTCAAAATTTCGCTATATTCATCAGCCTTTTTCTCAAGTTCATCAACTAAGCGTTGTAATGCTTTCAGTAAAGGTTTAGATTTCAAAATGGCACATACTTTAATAGCTGTTGGGAACGCATCATTTGTGGATTGCGCCATGTTACAATGGTTGTTAGGGCTTACGATATCATAGCTACCTTTTGGATGACCTAAAATTTCACATGCACGGTTAGCCAATACTTCGTTCATATTCATGTTTACAGAAGTTCCCGCACCACCTTGAATTGGGTCAACTGGGAATTGATCAGCAAATTTACCTTCAATTACTTCGTCTGCAGCTTGTACGATAGCTTTACCTATAGATACATTTAAGCGACCAGTTTTCATATTCGCTAACGCAGATGCTTTTTTAACCATCGCCAAAGCTTTAATAAAATCTTGGTCTAAATGTTTACCTGTAATATGGAAGTTCTCTAATGCACGAATTGTTTGTACACCATAATATAATTCATCAGCTACTTCTAATTCACCTAGAAAATCATGTTCTTTTCTCATAATAAATCCTCTTTCTACTATTTTTATACAAAATAGTATTTCAATGAAACGGTTTTATCTTACGCGCTCATTATAGCATGTATTTTGTATACATAAAAGTCATTTCATGTATTCTGTACAAACAATATTCTATACAATATATTATTTCACAAATAATTTTGTTCATAAATAATTCTATTCATAAATAATTCTTTTTGTAACTGTTTCTGTATTGTAAAAGATCTATATTTAACTTTCATCGGTTTAATTATTACACGCCCTATAGTACAATAATATAAACTATGTAAGTAAGGAGTCACTATGATTAACAATCACATGCTGCGCATAGGTGCGCTTTTTTTATTGACCGTACTGAGTTACGGTTTCTATAACGCCTATCTCCCCATAACAGATCCGGTAGAATCCAACTATGTTTTATCTGCTATTACAATGTTAAAACATAACTCATGGATATCCCCCATGATATATTACCAAGTTTGGTATGATAAACCGCCCCTCACCTATTGGGCACTCATGATCAGTTATAAACTATTTGGCATATCTGACTTTACATCACGTATACCGAATACTCTTGTTGCTGGTGCTAGCGTAGCGCTAATGTATCATATAGTTTACCGTATGTCTAAGAGTACCTTTGCAGGTGTCCTCTGTGCAATTCTATTAATGAGTACACTACAATTTTGGTATATATCACATGCAGTTATCACTGATGGATTTCTATTTCTTTTCACTTTAGCAATATTTGGATATAGCTATTTAGGTTTTACCAATAATGACAAGTCAGCTATGGTGAAAGCTTATATTGCAGCCGCCTTAGCTGTAATCACAAAGGGGCCCGTAGGCATTCTCTTACCAGGGCTCATATTAATCATTTACGTATGCGCTCGTTATATAGTTCATAAGAAAGATAAAAACTACAAACTTTCAAATGATATTAAGCTGCTATTTAATCCATTAGGATTATTAGTCTTTATAGGTATCGCTAGCCCTTGGTATATTGCTATGTATTCAATACATGGTGATCAGTTTATCTCTGGTTTCTTAGGGCTCCACAATGTTGATCGTGCCCTTGTATCTGAGCATCCTAAATTTAATGTATGGTATTACTATCTCTTGATTGTGCCGCTTTCACTATTACCTTGGACACCGGTTATACTATATCAACTAAAAAATATTAAATGGAACGATGATTTTGATTTATTCGGTGTTATATGGTTTATAATTATAGTTCTATTCTACTCATTAGTAGCTACGAAATATATAACTTATACTCTACCTGCTATTATTCCTTGTATCCTATGGGCAGCAATAAAAATTAGTGAGTTACTTATAGATAAAGAGACTGGTGAATTCACTACATCCCTGAAAAGATTTAATTATTGGGTCACTTTGCCATTAGGTATTTACTATATAATTTTTACATTTGCTACAGCATTTGATAAATCTCTCAATAGCATACCATTAATAGTAGGATCCTTTATAATCGTATGTACAGTTTTGATTGGCGGCCGGTACATAACCTCCTCTTTCAGACTTGCTATATATGCCATTATTCCATTACTTACTTTATACTCTGCTATTACAATTACAGTACCACCAGTATTATTTAATCAGTCGGGATTACAATTCAAAACCTTTATTGAGGATACATCAAAACCAATATATGTATATGGTACTTACTATACTTCTATCGTATATTATATGGACACAACACCTACTCAAATTTTTGTAGATACAACTGATGATCCTAGATGGATAGCAGGTAAAGCATTGATGCCTACTATAACAAAAGAAACTTTTTTACAGCAAAAAAATCAGAATCATGGATCTTATGTAATAGTACCCCAAAAATATGATAAAGAATTTACGGATAGCTTCCCGTATCCAAAAGCAAAATTAGTTAACAAAACAAAAATTGCATCAATTTATAAACTTCAATAACAAACAAAAAAGGCGCACCCAAATGATATGTACCCATTTTCCTGGACACATATTATTTACTAGCCTAAACACATGGATGCTTCCCTGTATTTCACAGGGGGCATCCATTTTGTTTTTGCT
>JAGZGB010000258.1 GCA_018367495.1 Veillonella sp.
ACCTAGCGTAGAGCCGATAACAACACAAGCAGCCATCTTACGAGACAAGAACATGGCTAGGAATATAGGCACGTGACTCGCTAGTGTATACGATGCCGGTGGAATGACAACTTTCAGAGGCATCATAATAGGAATCATGATAGCTAATGCCATCAACAACGCAGTAATAGTTAAATTTCGATACATGGAAGAATTCATAAAGGCCTCCTTATTAGCTCTTCTCTCATCTAACAATACGATTATGGTAATTATGATATAAGACCAATCTAATGAATGACTACGTTAACAGTCTTATAGATTATTGACCTACGTTCCCCCACAAGTTAAGGATGACAACACCAACCACAATAAGACCTATCCCCAAAATAGTGTACATATTATAGCCCTCACTAAAGATAAAGACAGAAATGAGTGCTGTCACCACAAGGCCTACGCCAGACCAAGTAGCATAGGTAACACTGAGCGGAATATATTTCAGTACATGCGTCAATGTATAGAAAGATCCTACATAGCCACATACGCAGGCAATAGTCTGTAACGGCCGCGTAAAACCATCAGATGCTTTCAACATGGTCGTTGCAAATAATTCAAGCCCTATAGATAAGGCAAGTAAAAAATATGGTAACATAACGCCTCCCACAAAAAAGAGAGGGCCTTACTACCCTCTCTTCAATACATAAGTACGCACTCAATCGCACCTATTATAAGCGTTCGATAACAGCTTGCGCCATTTCTGTGGTACCTACACGTTTCAAACCTTCGCGGTAGATATCGCCTGTGCGGTAACCATCAACAAGCACTTGTTCAACAGCTTTTTCAATAGCGTCAGCCACTTGAGGTAACTCAAGAGAGTGACGGCACATCATAGCTGCGGACAAGATTGTCCCCAATGGGTTCGCCAAGTTTTGGCCCATAATATCTGGTGCAGAACCGTGGATTGGCTCGTACAATGCTGTGCCAGTACCCATGGATGCAGATGGTAAAAGCCCGATAGAACCAGAAATAACAGCGCCTTCGTCAGACAAGATATCGCCGAACAAGTTT
>JAGZGB010000259.1 GCA_018367495.1 Veillonella sp.
CTTCCAATGCACAGGAATCAAGGCCTTCATAAGCAGCCATAGTCATCATGTTAGCCATTACAATATACGCTTGCTTAGAAGACCAATCAAAGGCAGCACGATCAGACTCAAATGTTTTATAGTCTTCAGTTGTGAACTGAGCATATTTTTCTTTATAAATAGCATCGACTTCAGCAGGTAATTGTTTCACCTCTTCTTGAATGTAGCGTACATAAGGGGAATCAAATTCCAAATCCACCTTTTTACGTGTTAAGAACACTACGAAATGACTCGCTTCAAGACCAGCTTGAATACCCCAACCATAAGCTTTCATCTTTTCACGGATTTCAGGATTTTGAATAACTAATAATTGGTAAGCTTCAAAACCTAAGGAGGTTGGAGACAAGCGCGCCGCTGTTAAGATACCTTGCCAATCATCATCAGAAATCTTTTTAGCGCTATCAAATTTCTTACATGCATAGCGATATGTCATAGCATATTCTAAATCTTTACGATCAAATTTAGGGGCTTTTAATTTTACATTTTCTATTTCATATTTACTCATATCTAACTCCTTATCGAAATGACATTACATAATAAAGGACTTACTTTATCATATCACCTTTGTAGGTTCGTCCCCAGTCACACATGGCCATGATAATAGGACGTAGCGTTTCGCCAAATTCAGTGATACTATATTCCGTCTTTGGTGGCACCACTGGATAAATCTCTTTGTGGATGATACCTTCTGCTTCTAAATCCTTCAATTGTTGTGAAAGCATCTTAATCGTCGCTTGAGGAATGAGTTTTTGTATCTCATTAAATCGCAACGTTCCATCTGTCATCAAATGATACAGAATAATAGATTTATACTTACCTCCTACTACACTGAGGGATGCCTCTACAGGACAATTAAATAATTTTTCTTCCATAGAAACCTCCTCATTTAATAGTATCACGAGCCTTAATTAGCAACAAATAGTTTCTATTATTTATTAACACTTTTAGCAGCACTTACCAGACCATCAAGCCAATCTTGATGACCATTAAGCATCGGAT
>JAGZGB010000260.1 GCA_018367495.1 Veillonella sp.
ATATATGATCCAATAGAGAACAATTGCCGAATAAAAGATGACTACGAAAACTAAGGGTAAATGAATATGCACAAACACTAACTCCTTTTACGACTTAAATAGTTATAAATATAAGTCCATACTACATAGATCAAAAGGATTACAATATATACAGTAAATCGACTTCATCCTCGATCATTTCAGGATTTGTAACAATAGTAAAAGGAATAATTATAAGAAAGAAAAGTACAACGCCCCTGACAAAATAATTATAAATTTTTAAAAATAACATATGAGTATTCCTATCATTAAAACCACTCGTTTACAACACAACTAAAATTTTAACTCTAATATATCACAAATTTTATATAAATTTATATAATAAAAATTAGAATAATCCATCATGATTGCCACATCCTTAACACCATATATCGGCTATGATAAGAGTGCCAAGATAGTAAAAGGACGCTATAGTTCTAAATCATTCAGTAATACTTATCACTGAAGTTTAGACTATAACGTCCTATCGGGTTTAAATGATCATGACCTTAAGATTAATTCAAATATAATCATTTTTTTAAGAGCTTATATATAAAGTACCATCCCAACATAAATATTCCACTAATAATATAAGCACTACCATAGAAATATATCCAAAACTCGTCACTAGTAACCTCAGGATCCATAACAAGCATTAATGTAATGCCTCCTAGGAAAAAAATCATTCCAACCCAAAAGATTAAATTAAATATTTTAAAAATATTTTCACCTCAATAATTTGCTAACACTTATATTAAAATTATATGATTAGGCATCTTATCAAACGGAATTAAATACTCTGAAAGACTTGTTAATTCGTCCAAATCATTACGAGTTATAACATATAAATGGAGTCCATCATCTTTTCCAACTATATCAGCCCGCTCACCATACCACGGTCTTTTATATGATAATATCCAACTTTTTATATCTCCATTTAGGTTAAAAATCTGTAATTGTTCCTCTCCAACAGCTAAACCATATCTATCCGTCACAGATACATCAAAATACGGGACAGA
>JAGZGB010000261.1 GCA_018367495.1 Veillonella sp.
AAGTAAAACAGATTGCATCTGGTCGTTTCGGGGTAACAGCGAATTATTTGATCAATGCAAAAGAATTGCAAATTAAATGTGCTCAAGGCGCTAAGCCAGGTGAAGGTGGCCAATTACCGGGCAAAAAGGTATATCCTGAAATCGCGAAAGCTCGTCACTCCACTCCTGGCGTTGAGCTCGTATCTCCACCACCGCATCATGATATTTACTCTATCGAAGACTTGGCTGAGTTGATTTACGATTTGAAATGCGTCAACAAAGATGCGCGTATTTCCGTTAAATTGACATCTGAAGCAGGTGTTGGTACGATTGCTGCTGGTGTGGCGAAAGCAAAAGCAGATAACATCTTGATTTCCGGATACGATGGTGGTACTGGTGCGGCAGGTCGTACATCTGTTAAACACGCTGGTGTGCCTTGGGAATTAGGTTTGTCTGAAACTCATCAAACCTTGATGCTCAATAGATTGCGTGACCGTGTTCAATTAGAGGTAGACTCTAAGTTGATGACCGGTTTCGATGTGGCTGTAGCAGCTATGCTCGGTGCAGAGTTGTTCGGCTTTGGTACATTGCCACTCGTTGCAGTAGGCTGTAAAATGGCTCGTGTATGTAATCTCAACACATGCCCTTACGGCGTAGCCACACAAGACGAAAAATTGCGTGCCCGCTTCACAGGTAAGCCTGAGTATGTAGAAAACTTGATGCTCTTTATCGCTCGTGAATTGCGTGAAATCATGGCTCGTTTAGGTATTCGCTCCGTAGCTGAACTCGTTGGTCGTATCGATCTTGTGCGTCAAAAATCTCAAGATGATAACTTCAAATTGTCTCGCGTTGATCTTAAACGTATATTGTTCCGTCCGTACATCGATTCCTCTGTAGGCCATATGCATATGGTTGACCAAGATCACGAGTTGGAACGTACCTTGGACATGTCCAAACTCTTGCGTATGTGCCGTCCTGCTATTGAGGACCAAAAACCGATTCGCGATTAATTGGCTATCACCAATATCAACCGCGTTGTAGGTACGTTGGTTGGTTCT
>JAGZGB010000262.1 GCA_018367495.1 Veillonella sp.
AGTACTTATGAAACATGACTTTACGAGCCATGACCTTCATCTGCCGGAACTGACGTTACGTGGGATGCTACTTGGTGCATTGATTACTGTTATTTTTACAGCATCTAACGTATATCTCGGTTTGAAGGTAGGTTTGACGTTCTCGTCATCCATTCCGGCAGCTATTATTTCAATGGCAATTTTACGGTTCTTCAAGGATTCTAATGTTCTTGAAAATAACATGGTACAAACGCAGGCTTCTGCCGCTGGTACATTGTCCGCTATTATCTTTATCTTGCCAGGTTTACTCATGCTTGGGTATTGGAATGGTTTTCCATTCTGGCAAACGTTTTTGCTCTGCGCATGTGGTGGTTCTCTAGGTGTGTTATTCACCATTCCATTGCGTCGTGCCATGGTAGTGAATAGTGATCTACCATATCCTGAAGGCCGTGCAGCAGCAGAAATTTTAAAGGTTGGCTCTCACAATGGTGAACAAGGCCCTCAATCTCGCTCCGGTATGACAGACATTGTGTCCGGTGGCTTTGTAGCTGGCCTTATTAGCCTTTGTGCAAATGGTTTCAAAGTGCTTGGCGATAGCATGAGCTTCTGGATTCCTGTAGGTGGCAAAGGGATTACTCAAATTCCTTTGGGCTTCTCTACAGCGTTGTTAGGTGCTGGTTATCTTATTGGTATCGCTTCTGGTATCGCTATCCTCGTTGGTGTACTCATCGCGTGGGCTGGCTTCGTACCTTACTTCACTAATATGTTTGCTCCAGATGGCGGTGCTACTGCCAAGTTTGCAATGGCTGTTTGGAAATCTAAAGTTCGTTTTATCGGTGCTGGTGCTATCGGTATTGCTGCGATTTGGACTTTGATTACCTTAATCAAACCTATCATCGAAGGTATGAAAATTTCTGTTAAATCCATGAATAGCAGCTCCGCAGAACGTGAATTGCATCGCATGGATACAGATATGAGTACAAAATCCGTTTTAGGTGTATTCATACTTATTGTTATTGGCTTATTATTTTAATTGTGTGTTTTAGTTTATGTGTTT
>JAGZGB010000263.1 GCA_018367495.1 Veillonella sp.
ACGGTTAAGTCAGCCACATCTAATACGCGGAAGGTTATGAATACACCGACCGCTAACAAAGACCATAAAAGGCCTGTGGTTATGGTGCCTACCACTAAATCTAACATCAAATTCTCCTCTATTGTTTCATATCTTTACGAAGAGCTTCAGGAATCGTAATACCTAATTTTTTAGCACGTTCTTCGTTAACAGTTAACTTAATCTCTTTTTGTGTCTCAATAGCTAAGTCTGCAATTTTTGCTTCTCCTGCAAGAACTTTAGCAGCCATTAAACCTGTTTGATAACCCAATTGATAGTAATCAACAGAATAAGTTGCTACACCACCAGTCATTGTCATACCTTCATCGGCAGCAAATACTGGAATTTTAGCAGCATCTGTAATTTGTGCTAAGTTAGCCATAGCAGATGCCAATACATTATCTGTTGGCGTATAGATAGCTTGTACATCTTGGTTCACAAGATTGGTAGCGGCTTGTTGGATATCATTTACATTGGAAACAGTTGCCTCTACAACAGTAATACCTTTTGTAGCAGCATACGCTTTCATTTTTTCAACTTGCAATTGGGAGTTGATCTCAGAGGATGTATAAATGGCACCAATACGCTTTACATTCGGTACTAATGCTATGATAAGATCAACCTCTTTTTCAACAGGTGTCATATCAGATGTACCAGATACATTACCACCAGGGTGTTCGTTAGATTGAACGAGTTTAGCTGTCACGTAATCTGTAATAGCTGTACCCATGATTGGCATGTCATGAGAAGCATTTGCCATCGTCTGAGCCGCAGGCGTTGCAATAGCTAATACTAAATCCTTTTTATCAGATACGAAACGTTGTGCAATACTATTTAGATTAGATTGATCGGCCTGTGCATTTTGTTGATCAATTTTAATGTTTTGACCATCCTTAAATCCTTTAGCTGCTAAACCATCTACGAAACCTTTATTAGCAGCATCAAGAGATGGATGTTCTACTAATTGAATAACACCAATTTTCTTTTGGTCATTAGTTGCAGTAT
>JAGZGB010000050.1 GCA_018367495.1 Veillonella sp.
TGTTTGACCTGGAACCCAATCTGTATTAGTCAAGCCAGTAACTTGAGGGGTTTCAACACCAGTTGTAGCTTTAACTTTAGGCGCTGTAATTGTTTGGTTTGCAGTTACACTATCGAATGTTACATCTTTTTTAGTAGAGATTGTGAAATCTTTACCCGCTTGTGTAATTTCGATGTTATCACCATTGATGAATTTAACTGTGTCTCCACCTTTAACATCTTCAGCAGTACCACTATTAGCAACTACTTTCCAAGCAGCTAAATCTTTAACTTTTTGTTCGCCTGCAGGATTCAAATTGCTCAAATCTTTGTCAGCAGCGTTAGCAGCGTTGTTAGTAGCGTTATCGATTTTATTTTTAGTATCTGTATCAAGTTTAACAGTTACATCATTGCCAGAAGCTACAGTTGTAAGTCCGTCTTCACCTTTAATATTGAATTTCACATCGCCTGTGCTCAAGGATTTCTCTGTAGTGGAACCAGTGTCACCCCCTAAAGAAATGTTACGAGCAATAGCAGCTTTGTTAGCTTCTGCTTTATCGTCTGTCTTCTTCAATTGGGACATATTAACAGCATCTTTATCTGCTACACCATCAGCTACATTAGTAATCTTCTTATCACCTGCATTGATGCCTTTATCGCCATCGATTTTAACAGTTTCATTGCCTGATGCATCTTTGAAAGATGCGCTGTTCAAGCCAGTAAGATTTTTCTTTAAGGATACAGAAATCTTTTTATTGTTTCTAGCAACCGTAATATTGTCGTCACCAGAGAAATCTACAGTGTTACCTTTTTCAATTGCTTCTGGTGTTGCTTCACCATTAGCGGAAAGGTTCCATCCGTATTTATTTTGATCAATAGCCTTATTAATTGCATCAGCCACGTTAGCAGAATCTGCCATACCTGGAGTTGCTGCAGCTGTACCATTTGTAACAGCAATATCTTGCTTTTTGCCAGCAATTGTAATTTTCTTACCATTAGCTGTAGTTGTAATATATGTATTATCACCATTTACTGCTAATTTACTATTTGCAAGATTTACATCGCCACTACCAGTGTCACCTGTGAAAGCAAGATTAACGCTCTTTAATTGTGCTACGTTAACAGCATCTGTGTCAGCTGTACCAGCAGCAACATAATTGATTTGACGAGTTTGACCGGTTGTACCTACTGCAACACCACCTAATGTAGATGTTAAAGTAGCACCAGTTAAGTTAGCATATGTATCAGTACGACCAGTATTAGCATTATAACCTGCTACACCTGATGCAGTACTTGCAACAGACTTAGAACCTATTGCAACACCATCAGCAGTTGTAGCACTAGCACCATCACCAATAGCAATCGCTTTATTAGCCGCTGCTGTAATGGACGCATTTGGACCGATGGCAATAGAGTTAGTTGCTTTAGCACCTGTATTATCCTCATTTGGAATATCTGTAGATTTAATAGAAATATATCTATAAGCAATTTGATTTACAATAGCCGCTAACTGAGAACCATTGATAGCATCTGTAGAAGTAGCACTTACTTCACCTGGAGCCACGTTTTTCAACTGACGTTCATATCCTGCAGAACCAAAAGATACGATATCACCTGGTAATGTTTTATCACCGCCAGCCCATTGAGCAGTAATATTATTTGGTAATGTATAGCTAGATTGTTTTGTACCTGCTTTATCTGTAGTAGAACCACCACCTAATGCAACAGAATTATCTCGGTTTGCTTTAGCACCCGTGCCAATAGCAACTGCATTTGTTACATCTGAAGTCCCTGCAAGTCGAGTCTGTGCATCAGATGCTGTACCAATTGCAATACTAGCATTACCAGAATGAGCCTTCATACCAAGAGTAACACCTGCATGTCCAGCAGTTGCAGTAGTCCATCTAGGGTTACCCAAATTTACACCGGTTAATTTTTGCACCGCTGCTTGTAAGCTTGCAGATACAGTGTTCCCATTATTAATATCTGTGTAATCAACGACTCTACCATTTGCACTATCAGTATCGTCACCACCAATAACGATAGATGCATCACCTTTAGCAAGTGTATTACCACCGATAGCAATACTTTGATCGCCCTCTACAATGGCACCGTCATTTGCAGCAGCACCACCACCAATAGCAATCCCTTGTTTACTATTTTTAACCTTTGCATTTGTACCAATCGCAATCGTAGTATTACCCTGAGCAGATGCTTTCAAACCAACAGCAACACTGGCCGTACTTAATGAGGCACCACTACTAGTAGAATATGCTCCGTTACCAATAGCAATACTGTCATGACTATCAGCATTTGCACCAGTACCGATTACAACAACATTATTTTTATTAGCCTTTGCATCTTTACCTAACCCAACTGCATTTGCACCTGTAACGCTAGCACCATCACCAAAAGCAACTGCAGTCGTATAGCTACCACTAGGCACATTATTTACTGCAAATACTACATTAGCATTTATCATAGCCAATGCTGAAAAGATACCAGCTACTACAATTTTCTTTTTGCCGCTATTATTCTTAGCAAGCTCAGATACTACTACATAACAGTTTTTAGATTTATTCCATATAACTTTAAATACTTTATTCATTAATCCCCTCATAAGTTAGATGATTATTTTAGTCTCTCTTAAGTTCTCTAATCATCTAAAATTCTTTGTAACTACATTAGTATTTTTAATTTTTTCGATATTTGGAGTATATAAGATTTTCGATATAGTTGCAAGTGATTTTTATCACATTTTCATCATGAATTCATTTTTAAAAAAAGCAGAAAAATAGGATACAATTAATATATTCTATTTATATTAATATTCATACATCTTTATTATGAGTATATTTCTTCCCATAAATATTGAAAACAAAAGGGGATTATTCATCAAATCACTAAAATCAATTTAATTAATTATTCATGAAAATTAATACCATTGACTAAAAGACATATAGCTTTAAGTTATAACAATCCATTTTTTCATGTTTTTTAGAATATATATTTTAGTATTTTATGCCCTTGTTTTCAGCTCAATTTGTTTACCTATTGAACAAAAACTTATAAAATTCGATGTTTTATATTATTATTTCTTATGAAATATCTGTAGCAATAATATATATTCACTACTAAAAAATATATAGATGTTAAAAATAAAAAATAATATAAAAAGAAAATGTCAGAATCCCAATGAGGTTATATAGAGTTATAATTTTATTTTTGATTTATAAATATTTATATGGATAACACTAGTAAAACTATCGATAAAGCTTAAAAGTATACAAATATATCGATTTATGTTAAACTATATAATTATAAATAAATTTTAAAATTATAAATTATTATTTGAAATCTAGTTCGGAGAGTAATTCATGAAATCATCTAGGAAACGTAAGGTCACAGCAGCATTTTTTGCAGCTGCAGCGTTGGGTGGTGTTGCCCACGCAGCCCCTACCCTCAACATGAATGATTTAGTAGGTTCAAACACGCCCACTGAATCAACGATGCAAAGCACTACCAATGTAGCTACTCCAGTTGTACGACCTATGGCAACTCAGCCTATCCCTCAACAACAAGTGATGTATACAAGTGCTACCACACAATTAGTTCCAAAGGTAACACCTTTAATACCTCGTGTGCGCCCAGTACCTGTAACAGATATAGTAAAAGCTTTATCCGATCAACAAAGATCCGTTTCACAGCCCCAATATATTGTTAATAAACATACTAATGCTGTAATGGAACCAACATTAGCTATGCATAGCTTGATGAATGTACAACGTAAAACAGAACCTGTTACAGTTCAAAAACAAGTTGATGGTAAGCAACAAGTACAAACCACACAACTTCAACGTACACCTGTGATGGTACAACAAGAATCTACAACACCTTTAGTAATCGCTAATACAATGCAAACTAAGGCTGTTGTGGCAAAACAGAGATTAACTATTCGCGATATTCAACGTGCAGAACGTGAAAGATTAGCGCAACTAGCTGCCGAGGAGGCTGCAGAGCAATCAGGTACAAACCAAGTTGATCAACAAATGGTTGCTCAAAAACAAGCAGAAGCTCAACGCCAGTCCTCAATTTTAGCAGAGCAACAACGTCAAATGGCTATGCAAGCTGAACAGCAACGTATGGCACAACAACAAGCAGAAGCTCAGCGTCAAGCAGCTATGCAAGCTGAGCAACAACGACTAGCGGCTCAACAAGCTGAGGCTCAACGCCAAGCGGCACTAAGAGCTGAGCAAGAGCGTATTGCAGCTCAACAAGCTGAACAAGCGCGTATAGCTGAAGCAGAGCGACAAGCGGCTTTAAAGGCTGAGCAAGAACGTATTGCCGCAGAACAAGCTGAGGCTCAACGTCAAGCAGATTTAAAGGCTGAGCAAGAGCGTATCGCAGCAGAAAAAGCAAAGGCTGAACGTGAAGCAGTAATCAAAGCAGAACAAAATCGCATTGCTGCACAACAAGCAGAAATGGCTAGACAAGCTGCTATCAAAGAAGAACAAGAACGTTTAGCTGCTGAGCAATTAGCCAAAGAAGAAGCTGAAGCTGCCGCTAAGGCACAAGCTGAAGCAGAAGCAAAAGCTAAGTCTGAAGCAGAGGCTGCTATAAAAGCTCAAGCTGAGGCTGAAGCAAAGGCCAAAGCTGAGGCTGAAGCCGCTGCAAAAAACCAAGCTGAAGCTAATCTTAAACAACCTCAAGAAAGCAAATTACCGCAATCTTATGTAGATGCTCGTAATGAAGCTTCTACAAAAGGTTCTGCTGTAACAGAAGAAAAAAATATTCTTTCTCAACCAATAGAACCGCCATTACAAGCTGATGCATCTGCGAAAATTAGTCTTGCATTTGATGCGAAAAATTATGAATCCATGTCTACGACTGTAGATAATAAGGAAATCAAATATCGCGCCTTCGAATATATCCCTTACGTGGCTAATCCAATCGATATTGATCAACAGTACATGAATATCTATGTACCAGAAGAATACTTTAATAATGGCACTATAAATGGTTACAATACGCAAACAGCCCCTATCTTCATGCCAAATGCGGTAGGTGGTTATATGCCTAGCCAAGCTATGACACCAAAAGTTGAGAACGGCAAACCTAACAGTGTACTTTATGCACTATCTCGTGGTTACGTTGTGGCTTCCCCTGCTACACGGGGTCGTACTAATAAAGCCTCCGATGGCAACTTCATTGGTAAGGCTCCCGCAGTTATTGTTGACTTACAAGCTGCTACAGCATACTTACATGCTAATGACTCTACTATGCCTGGTAATGCGAACCGTATTATCACAAACGGTACAAGTGCTGGTGGTGCTGTATCCTTATTACAAGGTGCCACTGGTAACAGCTCTGACTTCCAACCATATTTACAAGCACTAGGCGCTGCTACAGCGGCAACTAACGTATATGCAGTTTCTGCCTATGCGCCTATCACAAACCTTGATGCGGCAGATATGGCATATGAATGGAGCTATAAAGGTATTACCTCTTTCAATAAAGTAACGATGGGCCAAGGCGAATTGCCTCAAGCCAACGTAGGTGGTAATACAGCTCCTCCGCAACGTACAATGCAACGTGTAAACTTGAATGCTGATGATGTAGCATACTCGAACTTACTAAGTGAACACTTCCCAGAATACGTAAATAACTTACAATTACATGACTCCATGGGCCGTGTATTGAAACTAGATAAGAATGGTAATGGTACTTTCAAAAATTACGTGAAAGCATTCATCATCGATGCAGCTAATAAAGCACAAGCTAAAGGTACAGATTTATCTAAACATACATACCTTGTACGAGATAATAAAACAGGAGCAATTAAAGATATTAATTGGGAAGCTTACAACCAATTTGTAAGCCGTTCTAAAGCACCAGGAGCATTCGACTCCCGTTCTAATGACTCTGGCGAAAATAGTCTGTTTGGCACAAGTAATACAAATAATAATCATTTTACAATTACTGCTGCATTACACGATACAACACCTAACCAAGATGTATACGTAGAAAATGCTAAAATTGTTACCATGATGAACCCAATGAACTATCTCGGTTCTCCAGCAGCGACGAATGCACAGTTCTATCGTATTCGCTATGGTACAGCTGATAGCAATACATCCATAGCTATTCCATTAATTGTAGGAACACGTGCGCAGAACCTTGGATACAAAGTGGATATGGCAACACCATTTGATGTAGACCACTCTGGTGATTACGATCTAGATGAATTATTTAATTGGATGGACAACATCGTTAAAAACGGTAGATAATCACAATTAAATACATACCATAACAAAAAAGGAGCTACCTAGTAGCTCCTTTTTCTTGTACATGATTAAAGATTTATATATATATATAGTACATCAAACTAAAGAAGCTCCTCACAATGAATGAGGGGCTTCTCTTATCAAGAAAGCACTAGCAGTGCCTTCATTTATTATTTCATTATACTTCTGGGAATAATGCTGTGGACAAGTAGCGTTCACCTGTATCAGGAAGAATCACTACGATATTTTTACCTTTATTTTCAGGACGTTTAGCCAATTCTTGAGCAGCCCAAAGAGCAGCACCAGAGGAAATACCAACTAAGATACCTTCTGTATGACCAAATGCTTGAGAAGTAGCAAATGCATCATCGTTAGTTACTTGGATTACTTCATCATAAATATTAGTATCCAAAGTTTCCGGAATAAAGCCAGCGCCTAAACCTTGAATTTTATGTGGACCAGGTTTACCATTGGACAATACTGGAGAATCAGATGGTTCAACAGCTACAACTTTTACGCCAGGATTTTGTTCTTTTAAATAACGACCTGCACCTGTTAAAGTGCCGCCTGTACCAACACCAGATACATAGATATCTACAGTACCATCAGTATCTTGCCAGATTTCAGGACCAGTTGTTTTGTAGTGAATTGCTGGATTTGCTTGGTTTACGAATTGACCTGCTTCGATTGCACCAGCTGTAGCTGTTACAATTTCTTTAGCTTTAGCGATGGCCCCTTTCATACCAAGAGCACCATCAGTCAAGACAAGTTGAGCCCCATAACCGAGCATCAATTTACGACGTTCGATAGACATTGTCTCTGGCATTACAATAACTACTTTATAACCAAGAGAAGCACCAACAGCAGATAATCCGATACCAGTATTACCAGATGTTGCTTCTACAATTGTGCCGCCTGGTTGTAATTCACCAGCTTCAACAGCTGCTTGAATAATTGCTGCAGCGATACGATCTTTTACAGAGCCACCTGGATTAAAGTATTCCAATTTAGCAAAAATATTAGCATCTGCGCCATATTTTTCACCAAAACGTGTAGCAGCCAATAAAGGTGTTTTACCAATTAATTCAACGAAAGATTTTGCAATATTAGACATAATAGTCACTCCTTATTAAATAGAACCATCCCAATTGTCATATTTTGTATCAAGCTTAGCGTAAGTGCCATCAATTACATCTTGCAGCGTTACGCTTTCTAAATAATCATGAATATAATTTTGCAATCCTGCCCAGAACCCAACAGTTCGTTCATTAATTACTGTATCAGTGCTCACCCCTTCATCAAGAGTTGAGATGATAGCCATGGACTCCTCCGTGGCGAGCAAAATTTCAATAATGGTGTACTCTTTAGGGCTTTTAGATAAACGATAGCCACCGTATTTACCACGAATGCTATCCACCAAGTTAGCAGCACCCAAACGAGCCACAATTCCCTCTAGGTATTTTTCAGATATACCTTGTCGTTCTGCAACAGATCGCAAGGAAACAGGTTTATCTTGTCCTTGCTCCGCTAAGTCGATGAGAACCATCAATGCATAGCGACCTTTTGTGGAAATCCTCATATATCTTGCCTCTCTTTGTAAAAGTTAGTGCTAACACACCCCATGTTAAAAAGCACTTATCCAACTTTATCCATAATTCCTTGTATATCACTAGGAATTGATTTCATTATAGACTACTAAAGTCAAAATTGCAAGAACTTATTTCCTACTTTTTCAAAAGGGTATAAGCAACACAAAAGGACCAGCCCGAAGGCCAGTCCTTTTGCGTATAGTTTGTAGTTTGTTATATGAGGTTTACCATGATGAATTGGAGAGGGTTCATCTGGTATTGGGACTTACCGTATCGTCATAAAAACGATGCGCGCCCGAATTGTCATTTGAGGAGTTGCTAGATTATTCTAGCGTTTAGGTTAATTTCTTAATTAAATTTTACCTACTAGGTCGAGACCTGGTTTCAATGTGTCTTTACCTGGTTTCCAACGTGCAGGACACACTTGATCACCATGTTTTGCTACGAATTGAGCTGCTTGTACTTTACGAACCAATTCTTCAGCAGAACGACCGATACCCATATCATGGATTTCAGCTGTACGAACAAAACCTTCAGGATCTACTACGAATGTACCACGGTAAGCCATAGCAGATTCTTCTTGGAATACGTCGAAGAAATCAGCTAATTCATGTTTTTTATCAGCTAACATGTAGTACTCGATTTTATTAATGCTTGGAGAAGCATCAGACCATGCTTTGTGAACGAATTCAGAGTCACAGGATACGGAGTAAACTTCGCAACCTAGTTCTTTCAATTCTGCATAAGAGTTTTGTACGTCTTCTAATTCTGTAGGGCAAACAAATGTGAAGTCTGCTGGATAGAATACGAAGATGGACCATTTGCCCAACACATCAGCAGTACTAACTTTTACTAATTCAGGTTTTTTGAAAGCATCTAGAGTAAATTCAGGAATTTTTTTACCAATAATAGACATGTTATGTCCTCCTTAATTGAGTTCAAATGTAACAGTTATATTATTATAGATGTACTTATCACCAAATCTATATCTATCTTTGTCTATATAATAACAAATATCATTCAAGATTGCAAGTGTTATTTTTAAATTTATCGATATATTTTTTCAATATTTTTCGATGTAAATAAAAAAAAGAAAGATACTCATTTCTGAGCATCTTTCTTCTTTTTACATACTACAATAGATTTACTGTTCACAGTAGCATGATCAAAAGAGATTAAACCTGCTATGTTAGCAAGCCCTCTCCGTGCTATATGACCAGTTCTAGATTGTTCTTTTCCCGATTCACCATATACAAACTGCTCTAATTTAAGTGCAGCTAATATAAAGATACCTATAATAGATAAAATAGATCCCATTTCTATTCTCTATTTTTTAAGTTCCAAAATCGCATCTACGAAGCCGCGGAATAATGGATGTGCATTATTCGGACGGGATTTAAGCTCTGGATGAGCTTGTGTACCAATGAAGAATGGATGGTTCTTCACTTCAATACTTTCCACAAGGCGACCATCTGGAGATGTACCAGAGATAACAAGACCAGCATCAGTCAATTGTTGACGATATTCATTATTGAACTCATAACGATGACGATGACGTTCATAAATCAAATCTTCACCATAGGCTTCATGAGTTTTTGTTCCTGCTTCCACTTTGCAAGGATAGATACCAAGACGCATTGTGCCGCCTTTTTTATCTACATCAACTTGATCACTCATCAAGTCGATTACTTTGTATTTAGCATTTTCGTCGAATTCGCTAGATGTAGCACCTTCCATACCGCATACGTTGCGAGCAAATTCCATTACTGCAGATTGCATACCAAGGCATAGACCAAGGAATGGAATATTATTTTCACGAGCGTATTGGATTGTGCGGATTTTACCTTCTACACCACGGGAACCGAAACCACCTGGTACGATGATGCCGTCAACACCTTCATATATTTCTTTAGGATCTACAGATGTATCATCAAGTTCTTCAGAGTCAATCCAACGAAGGTTAACTTTAGTACCTGTAGCGATACCTGCATGATCTAATGCTTCCACTACGGATAAATACGCATCATGTAATGCTACATATTTACCAACGATAGCCACTGTAATATCTTTACTAGGGTTCAAGATTTTATGAACCATTTCTTTCCATTCAGTCATATCGCAAGGGCGTTCTTCAAGGCCTAATTTTTTGATAACAATATCATCAAGACCTTGATCTTGCATCATCAATGGTACTTCATAGATGGAGCTGCAAGTTTGGTTTTCAATAACTGCTTCTGGTTCTACGTCGCAGAACAAAGCAAGTTTTTCTTTCATTTCATCGGAAATGTGTTTTTCGCTACGGCATACCAAGATATCTGGTTGAATACCGATACTGCGCAATTCTTTTACGCTGTGTTGTGTAGGTTTAGTTTTCAATTCACCTGCTGCATTAATGTAAGGCACCAATGTTACATGAATGTAAAGTACATCATTACGGCCTACTTCTTTTTTCACTTGGCGGATAGCTTCCATGAATGGCAAGCTTTCAATATCGCCTACAGTACCACCGATTTCAGTGATAACTACATCTGCGTTATCCTCTTTACCTACACGGTATACGTTTTGTTTAATTTCGTTTGTAATGTGTGGAATTACTTGTACAGTACTGCCTAAGTAATCACCTTTACGTTCTTTGTTGATTACAGACCAATATACTTTACCCGCTGTAATGTTGGAACGTTTGCTAAGGTTAATATCGATGAAGCGTTCATAGTGGCCCAAATCAAGGTCAGTTTCAGCGCCGTCATCTGTTACGAAAACTTCACCATGTTGGTAAGGGCTCATCGTACCAGGGTCAATATTAATGTATGGGTCAAATTTTTGAATCGTTACATTGAAACCGCGGTTTTTAAGCAAACGACCCAAGGATGCTGCTGTAATCCCTTTACCAAGAGAAGAAACAACGCCGCCAGTTACGAAAATATACTTAGTTGCCATGATGCCTCCCACCTATTACATTTTTTCCGGAGCGGAAATACCTAAAATACCCAAGCCTTGACGAAGTACGAGGGCAATCGCTGTGATTAATCCAAGACGAGCTTGTTGCAACGCAGGATCTACGCCAATGATACGACCTTGACGGTAGAAGGAGTGGAACATGCTTGCCAAATCGTATAAGTAACGAGCAATACGATGCGGTGCACGATGCTCGGCAGATTGAACTACCTCTTCTGGATATTCAGCTAATTTCTTAATTAATTCTAATTCCATTTCGCTTGTAAGCGCTGTGAAATCAGTTTCACTATAATCGCCAAATGCAATGCCAGCTTCACGCACTTGGTTGTAAATGCTATGAATACGAGCATGAGCATATTGGATATAATATACTGGGTTATCATTGCTGCGAGATTTCGCCAAGTTAATATCGAAATCAAGTTGGCTATCTAAAGAACGCATCAAGAAGAAGTAACGAGATGCATCTACGCCAACCTCTTCAATCAATTCATCTAATGTAACGCTGTCGCCGCTACGTTTAGACAATTTAACGAGTTGTCCATCACGGAACAATGCTACCATTTGTAATAACAATACGGTTAGTTTATCTGGGTCATAACCAAAAGCGGCCATAGCCGCTTTTACACGGCATACATAACCGTGATGGTCAGCACCCCAAATATCAATCATTTCTTTGAAGCCACGGTCATATTTATTGCGATGGTATGCAATATCCGCCGCTAAATATGTAGGAACTCCATTATCACGGATAACTACGCGGTCTTTATCATCGCCATAGTCAGTAGATTTCAACCACAATGCACCATCTTTTTCATACACTTTGCCAAGAGCCTTTAAAGCCTCTACGGAATGATGAATTTCATCAGCTTCATGAACAGTACGTTCAGAGAACCAATTATCGAAAGTAACACGGAAGTTACTTAATGTTTCTTCTAAGCGAGCTAATTTTTCTTTTAAGCCTTCTTCTTTGAACAATGCTACACGATCAGCTTCATTCATAGCATTCAATGTATCAAAGCCTTCACGTTCAGCAATGGCTTTTGCAGTTTCGATAATATCTGGACCACGGTAGCCATTTTCAGGGAATACAAGAGCCCCTTCTGGAATATCGAACTCAGGCATAGAACCATCTTCATTCCGTTTAGGTGGAAATACTAATGTTGCACCTTGTAACTCTTGGAAACGGTACTCAATAGAAATAGCCATATTGTCGATTTGGTTGCCCGCATCATTGATATAGTACTCAGATTGTACATTGTAACCTGCTGCACGCAACAAATTCACAAGAGCACTACCGTATGCAGCACCGCGACCATGACCTACATGCAAAGGACCTGTTGGGTTCGCACTTACATATTCAACTTGAATAGTATCGCGCGCACGCAATGGTTGTATACCATATTGATCGCCAGCATTCAAGATGGCTTTCAATGTGTCGTATACCATATCAGATTTCAAGAAGAAGTTGATGAAACCAGCACCAGCAACCTCAGCGCGTTCGAGCCAATCAAAATTCATATGGCTAATCAAAGCCTCAGCAATAGCACGAGGATTTTGACGAGCTACACGAGCAGATTGCATTGCAATGTTTGTAGAAAAATCACCGAATTCTTTTTGAGGTGGCACTTCGAGAACGATTTCTGGATATTCACCAGCTGGTAAGCCACCACTGTTAATCGTATCTTGTAATGCCTGTTCAATCCCCGATTTCAGGATTTCCTTCATGTCCATGCTCTGTATCCTCCCGCACGTCTATATCTAACTGATTATAAAATTGCCA
>JAGZGB010000264.1 GCA_018367495.1 Veillonella sp.
ACGCCATTCTTAACTTGTCTTTCAGGCAAGGTGAAAGTCAATGTTGGATCAAGCATGGAGAACTTAGGGAATACTAAGCTACTGAATACAGGGTATTTACCGTCACCATAAGTAATAACTGCACCATTGTTCATTTCGGAACCAGTTGCAGGTAGTGTCATAACTGTGCCAAATGGTAATGGATTTGGTACCATGTCTACCGGAACCTCTGGCACACCAGCTTTCATTACCTCAATAACGGGACCATCATAGGTAGCACCCATAACGATAAGTTTTGTAGCATCTACTACAGAACCGCCGCCTACAGCGAGAACGAAATCTACGCCATGTTCTTTAATGAAAGCTACCGCACGTTCACAAGTTTCAAGAGATGGGTTTGGCTCAATACCACCAAACTGCTCAACCTTGCGGTTACCAAGAGCTTTCACAATGCGATCAATAAGACCACTGTGCACAGCGGAGCCACCACCATAAGTAATGAGCACCTTTGCATCCTTTGGTACCAATGTATCTAATTCATCTAAACGGTCTTTACCAAATACGATATGTGTAGGGTTATAAAAATCAAAATTATACATACATCCTCCATTAATCCGACATATAGATATATGAATCCATATTAGAATTATACAAAAATATTTAAAATATAAATTTACTACCTAGCGATCACACATTCAATATAACACATTAATCAATATATTATATTGAATTGTATTATAAATGAGCTAGAATTTCACCATAGTTTTAATCTATAGCTAACTGATATGCTTTTATCATATACAAATCCCCTTCATCCATGATAGGATATAACCATTATAAGACTTGAAAGGGATGATTATATGAAATTAAAAACATTGTTAGCACCATTACTTATCGGTGCTCTTGCATTTGCTATCGCTGGTTGTGGTAGTACATCAAATCAATCAACACAAACACAAAAAGAAATCAAAATAGGTGCTACATCTGGTCCTCATGCACAAGTAGCTGAAGCTGTAGCAAAAGAAGCTAAAAAACAAGGAAT
>JAGZGB010000265.1 GCA_018367495.1 Veillonella sp.
CTAAGGAGTTAGAGGTTTTATTGCCAACATCCTTTAAATTATTAAGCGATGAAGAATTTGTACGCATGAGCAAAAATGACCATGAAATTGGTTATGCTAATATTAGCGCACCAGGTTTATATGTTGTGCCAGGTATTAACGATTCCGCAGCCCAATTAAATGGAAATGCTGTTGGTCAAAATAGTGCAGTATCTAATGAGTTCCTAAACGATTTAGCAGGGTTATTATCCAAATACGTTGGTCCTGTAGGTGGAACACAAGTTGGTAAGGATACAGTCCTCGATGTAGCGACAGGTAAATTGACCTTAGAGCAAATTAATTTGTTGTTCCGCCATCTACCTGTGGATTTATCCTATGTAGATGAAAATGAACTCGTTAAATTCTACAGTGATACACCACATCGCATTTTCCCTCGTAGTGCTAATGTTATTGGCCGTGAGGTGAAGAATTGCCATCCTGCGAAGTCTGTTCATGTAGTAGAAGAAATCGTAGAGAAATTCCGTTCGGGAGAACAAAGCCAGGCAGAATTTTGGATCAATAAACCGGGCTTGTTTATCTATGTTATCTACACGGCCGTGCGCGATGAAAATGGTAAATTCCGAGGCGTACTAGAAATGATGCAAGATTGTACACATATCCGTGAACTTGAAGGTTCTCGTACATTGTTGACTTGGGATAAAACTGACTTTGTAGGCGATAATCAACGCATTTATTAATAAAAATAAAAAGTAACTCACTTAGGTAAATAAGAGGCGAGGTCGCGTGACCTTGCCTCATTTTATTATTACAAAATATGTTGCACTAATTTAAAATAAACATACAATAATTTACTTTTATTCATCTCTTTCGTGTATACAAATTTATTAAAAACAGGTAAAATAGAAATTATTAGAAGTATTTTCAATACACGTACCGATAGATTTTTATAAAGTTATACGATAAAGGTGAGGATTAGAATGGCAACACGTCGCATTTGGAATCAAAGTGAAATCAAGACAAATCCGTTATTTTCTAAATTA
>JAGZGB010000051.1 GCA_018367495.1 Veillonella sp.
TTTCACGTAAGCTATTTCTGTATTGATTATATATAACTTTACATCTATACTTAGGTGTAAATACTATGTGGTATTTGCATAACCATTTTGTGTGCGCAAAGCTCTGTGTCTTTGTTGCCATATAAAATCACCTTTCTTTTACATATAATGCGGCTTGAACACCTACATTATACTTAAGCAAGGTGATTTTTTTGTATAACTTTCGTTGCCGCACCCGCATAGCGGGTGGTTTAATGATTCGCGACTACGTCGCGAACCAGTCTAAAGACAATAAATTATAAAAAATATCTCCTAATGATAAATTAGGAGATATTTTCATCGTAAACTTCAACGCTTTATTTAGATTCCTTTATATTATAATAATCTTCTGCATCTAAGCCAACATTCGCATAATGCTTTGCCTTGGCATTTTGGTTAATCAACAAACAAACAGCCTCAACATGGGCGGTCATAGGAAACATGTCTACAGGTTGGACGTCTTTTAGTTCATAACCGTAGTGTGTAAGAATTTCAATGTCTCGAGCCATGGTGGCTGGGTTACAGGATACGTAAACAATGCGTTTTGGTTCCATGCCAGCTGCAGAGGTTAGGACTTCTTCTTTACAGCCTGCTCGAATTGGATCGAATACAATCACGTCTGGACGTACGCCAGCCTTGTAGAGTTTTGGCATTTCTACGGCTGCATCAGCGACGATGAATTCTGTATTATCATAGCCATTGCGACGTGCGTTTTCACGTGCATTGATAATAGCTGGTTCTACGATTTCAATACCTATTACATGTTTTGCCTTATGGGCCAAAAACAATGAAATAGTCCCCGTACCACAGTACGCATCGATAACGGTTTCATCACCTTTAAGGTCCGCATACTCAAGAGCTTGGTCGTAAAGTACTGTAGTTTGTTGCGGATTAACTTGGAAGAATGAATGTGGAGACAAGGTAAACTGTAAGTCCTTAATATGGTCTGTAATCGTCCCATCCCCATAAAGGATATTATTTTTAGGTCCTAATATAACATTAGTTCGCTTACCATTTACATTATGAACGATAGTTTCTACTTGAGGAATTCGTTCTGTTAATTTTTCTACCCACTTCTCTTTATGCGGCAATTGTTCTGTTCCCGTTACAATGATAATCATCCATCCAGAGTGTCCAATGCGACCGATTACATGGCGTAGTATACCTTTGCCTGTATGTTCATCATACGGTTCAATATCAAATTCTTTAGCGATTTCGTAACACGCTTGAGCAATGATATTATTTCCTTCATCTTGAATAGGACAGTTTGTACCTTGCACGATATCGTGAGATCCCATCGCATAAAAACCCATTTGAATATCGCCTTTAGTGCCGCCTACAGGCATTTGCATCTTATTGCGATATGCCCATGGTTCTTTAGGTCCTAATGCTGGCTTAACAAGTTCTGGATTTTGATGACCAATGCGTTCGATAACGTCCTTCACCTTTTGTGTTTTTAGTGAAAGCTGTCCTTCATAAGTAATATGTTGTAGTTGGCAGCCTCCACAGAATCCATAAAGATCACAACTAGCATCAATACGATTAGGAGCCATTGTAACAATCTCTAAAAGTCTACCTGTAGCATACGTCTTTTTCACCATATTGATGACTACTTTTACAGTTTCTCCAGGCAAGGCAAACGGAACAAAGACAGTAAAGTCATCTACACGACCTACCCCTTCACCACTGCTACCGATGCCATGAATCGTTACCAATACTTCATCACCTAACTTAACAGGCGCATGTAAAATAGCCTGTTGTTTTCTAGATAATTGACCCTTTACAGCTTGCTGTGAATTTGAGCGATTCGCTCTTCTATGTTGTTTAAATTGTTTTTTACGAGATGTACGATTTGTACCGTTCATTACGCGTCTCTTTTCTTCCAAATTTTAATCATACCAGTCACAATGAGTACAAAGAATACAGTGCCGAATTTCACGAGTAATTCTTCACCTTGAATATATGGCATAAGAAGTGGATCCTCTACAATCATTTCGCCTGCAACCCAGCCAAGTAGTGCACCTCCAGCCCAAAGAATGGCAGGGAATTTATTAATAATACGAGCAAATAAGGTAGAGCAAAATACGATAATTGGAACCGTAATTAACATGCCCGCAATAACAAGCTCTAAATGACCTTTAGCTGCACCTACAACACCGATGACATTATCAATACTCATCATCGCATCAGCTACAATAATTGTCCAAATAGCACCCATTAAAGAGTTCTTAGCTTCAATATGTGCATCTTCATCTCCACCTTTCAATAATTGAATGGCAATCCATACAAGTACAAAGCCACCACCTAAGTGGATAAGAGGAATTAAAGTAAGCGCCTCTACTAAAAGGGTAGCAAATAAAAGGCGCATTACAATGGCACCTACTGTACCCCAAATTACAGCTTTCTTTTGTAGTTCTGGAGCTAGCTTACCTGCTGCCATGCCAATTACTACAGCATTATCGCCAGCCAACAAAATATCAATTAAAATAATCTTACCAATGGTCACCCACGTGGCAACTTCTAAAAATTCCATTCTGTACATACCTCAATTCAAACGAGTAATTCAATAACTATCCCTTAACTATACCATAATTTTTCTATTTTCTCACCTAAAAGAAAGCTATTAGTTTACATAAAAAAATCTCTCCTCCTATGATTAGGAGAAGAGATATATTCTATTATTTCTTGAGTTTTTTAGCTATCAAAGATGCACCTACTACGAGGATTACTACAGCAATTTTGATGAACAGTGCATATGGTTCAACACTATGAGCAATCAATGTATCCTCTACGGCCATACCAGCACCTACCCAGCCAAGGATACCACCGCCAACGTATAGGATAATTGGGAAACGTTCGATGACTTTCACAAATAAAGTACTGCCATAAATAATGATTGGTACAGTAATCAACATACCAATAGCTACCATAGTCATATGACCGCCTGCAGCACCAACTACACCGATAACATTATCGATACCCATAATACCATCTGCAATCACAATAGTAGTAATAGCAGCACGCAAACTATCCTTTGCTTCAATATTATGCTCGCTTTCATCATCGGCAACAAGTTTATAACCGATCCATAAGAGAAGGATACCACCTACTAAACGAAGTGCAGGAATATTGTTCAATGCCTCTACAAATAAGAATGCCATAACAAGGCGTAAAATAATGGCACCGGCTGTGCCCCAGAAGATAGCTTTCTTCTGCAAATGAGCAGGTAAATTACGAGCCGCCATACCAATCACAATAGCATTATCGCCAGCAAGTAAGATATCGATAACGATGATCTGAAGCATCGCTAATAAACCTTGTACAGATAAGATGTCCAATGTATCCTCCTTAGAATATAACTATAGTATATATATTATAATCGATATAGTTCAGTAGTGTAAAATTCAATTTGTAAAATATATATTCATTTTTAGCATACTCCATTCATATTAATATGAGAAGCATAACACTACAAATGGAAGTTCTAGGATATAAAAAATCATTAGTTATAGATTCATAATAGACTAATCAATAATATATATTTAATTCCCAATTCTCAAGGAATTTATCTATTAAATTAGGCTACTTTATGATATCGTATAATATATCATTAATAAGGGAGGTAAGTATGTATCAAACATATTCTATATTACAAAAGTTATGGTTGTTCATTAAGCTATTTACTCCTATGTGTATAACGCAATTTTCCCTTATAGGTGGTACATTTATAGCCATCTTTTTAACGGGACAATATAGTACGATAGATTTAGCTGGAGTTGCTACGGGGTATAATTTATGGCTCCTCTTCTATATCTTTGCACAAGGAACGTTGTTAGGTATCACTCCAATTATTTCTCAGCTATTGGGAGCTAAGAAAACCGATGATATTTCAACAATCTTTTATCAAGGTCTGTATATCGGAACAGGCCTAGCATGTATCATTTTAATAATTGGTCTCTTAGGCTTACGTCCTCTTCTGACAGCATTAAATCTGGAACCTTCTGCAGCTGAGGTATGTATTAGTTACCTGAAAGCATTTGCCATAGGTCTATTCCCACTACTTTGGGTTAATACATTGCGCAATACAGTCGACAGTCATGGATTAACACATTATTCTATGGCCATCGTATTTACTAGCTTTATTGTGAACGTATTTTTGAACTACTCACTCATCTTTGGGCATTTCGGATTTCCAGAGATTGGTGGTGTCGGTGCTGGCTATGGTATATCTGGTGCTTGTTGGACTAACTTTATTCTCTTTAGCTTAGTATTACTATTACATCCAAAGCTAAAGGGATATCGTATCTTTAAAGACTTTAGTAAACCAAGTTTTCACTACATTCGCGAACAGCTACATGTAGGTATTCCTATTGGCTTTTCCATCTTCTTTGAAGCTAGTATCTTTAGTATTGCTGGCCTCTTGATGGTTCACTTTGGATCCGCCGTCGTAGCTGCTCATCAATCTGTTATTTCCTTTACAAATGTATTCTACTGTTTACCTCTTAGTATCGCTATGGCCGCTACCATTGCAGTTGCTTATGAACTTGGGGCAGGTCGTAAACAAGAGGCTATCCAGTACTCTTATATTTCTCGCATCTTAGCCATTGTATTGGCTATCATGATTTGTACATTTACGTTTACTAATATGGACGCTATTGCAGATCTCTTTACAAATGATGATGAAGTATACAAGCTTATCTACAGCTTCCTTGGATACGGTGTATTCTTCTCTGCTATCGATGCCATCGGAACCCCTTTACAAGGTATATTGAGAGCCTATAAAGATGTAAAAGTAGTTCTTTATATCTCCCTCATATCCTATTGGGGCGTATGCTTCCCAACCGCCTATATTCTCGCTAATAATCCAAATTACGGACCATTTGGCGTATGGATTGGATTACTCGCTAGCGTACTAGCAGCAGGTGTATTGTTCACTTGGCGTACTTGGTACATTCAATGTCAACAAAAATAAATAACATACTTATACAGTAAAAGAGCATCTTAAATAAGATGCTCTTTTTTACTTCAACATATCTTGTTTTTCTACCTTAGACATACGGAAGAAATTATATAATGCTTCTGCCGTTTTATAGTTCATAGAGTCCACCTTTGAAAGTTCATCAATGGATGCCGCTTTCATAGCCTCTAAACTATTGAAATGTGCCCACAAGGCTTTGCGGCGTTTAGGGCCAATCCCTTCTATATGATCTAAAATAGATTCTAAATTACGTTTCCCCCGTAATTTACGATGGTACGTAATGGCAAAGCGATGGGCTTCATCACGTATTTGTTGAAGCAATTGAAGCTCTGGTGTGTGATGGCTTAAGATGATACTTTCAGATTGTCCTTCTACAAAGACCTCTTCAATACGTTTAGCTAAAGAGATAACAGGCACATCGGTAACACCTACACCGCGAATCAATGGCAATGCTGCGTTGAGCTGACCTTTACCACCATCAATAATAATGAGGTCTGGCATAGGCCAATCTGTTTCATTACCATAGCGTCGTTCCATAATTTCAGCCATAGACTTAAAGTCATCAGGTTTACCTTGTGTAGTTTTCAATTTAAAACGACGATACTCCTTCTTCGCAGGCTTACCGCCTTCAAAGACAACCATAGATGCCACTGTTTCGGCCCCTTGTGTATGGGAAATATCGAAACATTCCATACGCTCTGGTAATCGCGGCAAGTCTAAGACTTCAGCTAATTTTTTAACAGCCCCACCAGTCTTATCAATTTGGTGTTGCCACTGACGACGACGCTCTTCTAGGAAGGTTTCCGCATTCTCATGAGCCATCTTAATCATGTCCATCTTATAACCACGCTGAGGCACAGATACGTCTACATTCTGACCTTTAAGCTGTGTAAACCATTCCTTTAACAAGTCTCTATCGGTGCTATCCATAGGTAATAATAGTTCCTTTGGAATGAAGTTTGTATCTCCATAGTATTGCTTAATAAAGTCCGTCATGATAGTTTCTTGACTATCTCCATCATGTTGTACAAAGTAGTTCTCACGGCCTAATAGTCGACCACCGCGGATGAATAATAACTGTACACAAGCCATCGAGGTATCCACTGCAATACCTAACACGTCTAAGTCGCCACGCTGTGTAACCATGCGCTGCTTTTCTTGGATTTTTTCTATACTAGTTAGCTGATCTCGATAGCGTGCTGCATCTTCAAAGCGTAAATCTTCTGCAGCAAGCTCCATCTTCTCTTTAATTTCCTTCAGCAAAGGGATAGGCTTACCTTCAAAGAGTTCTATGATTTCATCGATATACTTTCCATAATCCGATATGGAAATCTTGTTAAAGCACGGTGCTTCACAGTAATGCATATGATATTGCAAACATGGTCGCGCTACCTTCATAGACTTACATGTCCTGAGTGGATAATACTGGCGTATTAATTTCAATACTACATGTACAGCTGTTACATCTGTAAAAGGGCCAAAGTACTTGGCTCCATCGCGTTCTAGTCGTCGCGTCATATATACACGTGGGTAGTCCTCTTGTACTGAAATTTTTACGTACGGATACGTTTTATCATCACGAAGCCTAATATTGTATTTAGGTTCATGCTCCTTGATGAGCGTATTCTCTAAGATAAGCGCTTCCATCTCTGTCTTTGTTTGGATAATCTCCACATCGACGGCACGCTTCATCATAGCCGCAACCTTCGGCGCTCGGTTAGCATCATTACGCACATAGGAACGCACGCGGTTACGCAAATTAATGGCTTTACCTACATAGATGATACGGTTATATTGATCACGCCATAGATACACGCCGGGTGTAGTCGGTAGATGACTGACCTTCTCTAGTAATTCTTCAGATGGCATATGTCCTCCTTTCTTCGTAGATTTTTAAGTTTTGTACTCACTACTATTTCTTCTTTTGAGCTGCTTTCATAAATTTCTTAGTCTGTTCTAAGACAGGGCCTAAGAATTTACCGGTATAGCTTTCTTTTACCTTAACGATTTGCTCAGGTGTACCTGTCGCTACAATGGTACCACCACGATTACCACCTTCGGGACCTAAATCGATAATATGATCGGCCACCTTAATAACATCTAAGTTATGTTCAATAACAACAACTGTGTCTCCACCATCGACGAGCTTTTGTAGTACATCTAATAGTTTACGAATATCTTCAGCATGTAGACCTGTAGTTGGTTCATCAAGAATGTAAAGGGTTTTACCTGTACTACGGCGAGCCAGCTCAGTAGCTAATTTAACACGTTGAGCCTCACCACCAGATAATGTTGTGGCAGCTTGACCTAAACGGATATAGCCAAGACCTACCTCTTGTAAAGTAATCATCTTACGATGAATTTTAGGGATAGCACTAAAGAATTCTACTGCATCATCTACAGTCATATCTAATACATCGGCAATGGATTTACCTTTATATTTTACCTCTAAGGTTTCACGGTTATAACGTGCTCCTTTACATACCTCACAAGGTACGTATACATCTGGTAAGAAGTGCATTTCTATTTTAATGATACCGTCACCACGGCAAGCTTCACAACGACCACCTTTTACGTTAAAGCTAAAGCGACCTTGTTTATAGCCGCGCATCTTAGCCTCTGGTGTTTGGCTATATAATTCACGAATAGCATCAAATACCCCCGTATAGGTAGCTGGATTAGAACGTGGTGTACGACCGATAGGACTTTGGTCGATATTTATGATTTTATCGATATGTTCAAGACCACGAATTTCTTTATGGGCCCCTACTTTGTGGTTAGAGCGATATAATTGATTAGCTAAACCTTTGTAGAGAATTTCATTAATCAAGGTAGACTTACCAGAACCGCTGACACCAGTAACAACATTGAATAAGCCAATAGGGAATTTTACATTTACATTTTGTAAATTATTTTCCTTCGCACCGCGAATTTCAATGCAGTTTTTACCTGGCTTACGTCGCTCTTCAGGAAGCGCTATAAACTTATGTCCACTCAAGTACTGACCCGTAATGGAATCTTTGACCTTCATCACTTCGTCTACCGTACCAGCTGCAATAATTTGACCGCCATGCTCACCTGCACCTGGACCAATGTCCACGAGATAGTCAGCCGCACGCATCGTATCTTCGTCATGTTCTACTACAAGTAAGGTGTTACCTAAGTCCCGTAAGCCTTTTAAGGTATCGATGAGTCGATCATTATCTCGTTGATGTAGACCTATGGACGGTTCGTCTAAAATGTACAATACACCAACAAGTCCAGAGCCAATTTGTGTGGCCAAGCGAATACGTTGTGCTTCGCCACCGGAAAGGGTCCCCGCACTACGGTTCATAGTAAGATAATCAAGGCCTACATTATTGAGGAAACCAAGACGAGCATTGATTTCCTTCAAAATTTGAGCACCAATCACTTGTTCCCGTTCAGTTAACTGTAAATTACCAAAGAAGTCGAGTGCTTCTTTGATGGTCAATTGGGTCACTTCATTGATATTCTTATCCCCTACGGTTATAGCTAATACTTCAGGTTTAAGACGAGCTCCATGGCATGTGGTACAAGGCTTAATGGACATAAATTTTTCAAACTCTTCACGCATAGAATCTGTAGAGGCTTCACTATGACGGCGTTTTACCATCGGTAAAATACCTTCGTACTCAGTAAAGAATTCCTTCACTTCACCGCGCATATTTTCGTACGTGAAAGCCACCTTATCTGTAGTGCCATACATTACTTTTTTCTGTAATGCTTTTGGCAATTCATCATAGGTAGAATCTAAAGAGTATCCATTAGCTTTTAATAGACCTTCTACTTGGCGCATAAACCACGCATTAGGGTTAGAGCTCAACGCTTGTACACAACCATCGGCAAAGGTAATAGATCCATCTGGAATAACGCGTTCTTCATCTACTTCCATGGTAGAGCCAATTCCCAAACAAGCTGGGCAGGCACCAAATGGACTGTTAAAGGAGAACATACGTGGCTCAATTTTCGGTAAGGAAATATGACAATCTGGACATGCAAAGTGTTGACTATACATGTGTTCAGGTCCATCTACCTCTTGGATAACTACAATGCCTTCTGCCCATTTTGATGCGGTCTCCATAGAGTCTGCTAAGCGAGATTCAATACCTTCTTTTACAACGAGACGATCTACAACGATATCGATGGAATGTTTTTTATTTTTTTCTAATATAATATCTTCATCTAATGTACGTACAGCGCCATCTACACGGGCACGAACAAAACCTTCTTTTCGAAGTTGTTCAAAAACAGATTTATGTTCCCCCTTTTTTCCTTGAATCATAGGGGCTAATACTAAAATCTTAGTACCTTCTGGGAAGCTCATTACGTCATCTGTCATTTGTTGTATTGTTTGTTGTGTAATAGGCTTACCACATTCAGGACAATGAGCATGACCTACACGAGCAAATAATAGACGCAAGTAATCGTAAATCTCCGTTACAGTACCAACTGTAGAACGAGGATTACGGCTTGTAGTCTTTTGGTCGATAGAAATAGCTGGAGATAAGCCTTCAATATAGTCTACATCAGGTTTATCCATTTGTCCCAAGAATTGACGTGCATAAGCAGATAAAGACTCTACATAGCGTCGTTGCCCTTCTGCGTAAATTGTATCAAATGCCAAGGACGATTTACCAGAACCACTGAGGCCAGTCAAAACTATAAACTGATCTCGTGGTAAGGATATATCTATATTTTTAAGATTATGCTGACGCGCACCTTTTACTATCAATTGATCTTTCATTATGTTCCCTATTTAAAGAGATGATACCAATCGGCATCATCTCTCTGTTTACTAACATGAAATAATATATGTATATTATCGCACATATAGTCTATATAATCTATGTGTTTTATTACAATCTAATTACTCTTTGAGCTAGTCCGCTTTCTACCTTTAGTTGATGCAGGTTTTTTTAACTTGCTTTCACCTGCACTATGCATATCGGACCATTGTTGACGTAGTTCCCCTAATTGATCACGAAGTTTTGCAGCCTTTTCAAATTCAAGCTGCTTTGCAGCGGCCTTCATTTGACGATCAAGCTCTTCAATTTTATTGAATAACTCTTCCGGCGTTATATCTGCCACCTTAGGACTAGATATATCTTGTGCATATGGTTCGTGTCCATGGTCCATACCCGTTGTAGAAGATTTCTTTTTCCCTTTCTTCGGTAAAAAGTCCTTTCCATCGGTGACCATATCTTCTTCAATTTTCGTCAACTCAATAAGCTCTTTTACATCTTTAGAGACAGACTTAGGCGTAATATTATGTTCAATATTATAAGCCTCTTGTACGGCACGACGACGATCTGTTTCATCAATGGCGCGCTGCATAGAACCTGTTACACGATCAGCGTACATGATAACGTGACCATTCACATTACGAGCGGCACGACCAATAGTTTGAATCATAGCTGTATCGGAGCGTAAGAAACCTTCTTTATCCGCATCTAAGATAGCCACTAAAGAAACCTCTGGCATATCAAGACCTTCACGAAGCAAGTTGATACCAACTAGTACATCGAATACACCCGCTCGTAAGTCACGGATGATTTCAGCACGCTCGATAGTAACGATATCCGAATGAAGGTATCGAACGCGGACACCCATTTCCTTCAAGAACTCTGTTAAATCCTCTGCCATTTTCTTTGTTAAGGTCGTAACGAGAACACGCTCATTCTTGACAGCACGCTTATGAATTTCACCGAGCAAGTCATCCATTTGTCCCTTAATTGGACGAATTTCAATGGATGGATCTAATAAACCTGTAGGACGAATAATTTGTTCTGCAATATTCGTTTCTACTTCCATTTCATATGGACCAGGCGTTGCCGATACATAAACAATTTGATTGATACGCTCCACGAACTCATCGAATTGAAGCGGTCTATTATCAAGCGCAGACGGCAAACGGAATCCATATTCGATGAGGGATTCTTTACGTGCACGGTCACCATTGTACATGGCACGTACTTGAGGAATGGTTACATGAGACTCGTCCACCATGATGAGGAAGTCATCTGGGAAATAGTCTATCAATGTATATGGAGCCTCTCCAGCCTTACGTTCAGACATGTGGCGGGAATAGTTTTCGATGCCTGAGCAATAGCCCATTTCTTGCATCATTTCTATATCGTAACGGGTACGTTGTTCAAGACGTTGAGCCTCCAATAGACGGTCAGCAGCTTTCAACTTAACTAATTGTTCGTCTAATTCAGCTTCAATACGATCTACAGCAATACGCATCTTATCTTTCGTTGTTACATAGTGAGATGCTGGATAGACTGCAACGTGCTTACGCTCTACAATGACTTCACCTGTTAAAGCATCTACCTCTACAAGGCGATCAATTTCGTCGCCGAAGAGTTCCACTCGAATGGCTCTTTCACTATACGCAGCAGGGAAAATCTCGATAGTATCCCCTTGTACACGGAAGGTACCGCGTATAAAATTCATATCATTTCTCGTATATTGAATATCTACTAGTTTAGATAGAATTTCATCACGAGATTTCGTCTGACCTAAGCGCAAGGACAACACAAGTTCAGAGTAGTCCTCAGGGTCACCTAAGCCGTAAATACAACTCACAGAGGCAACGATGATCACATCGCGGCGCTCAAAGAGGCTCATCGTAGCGCTATGTCGCAGTTTATCGATTTCATCATTAATAGACGCATCCTTCTCGATATACGTATCGCTAGAAGGAATGTACGCCTCTGGCTGATAGAAATCATAGTAAGACACAAAGTATTCTACCGCATTATTAGGGAAGAAGCTTTTAAACTCACTACATAGCTGCGCAGCTAAGGTTTTATTATGGGCAATAATCAGAGTTGGCTTTTGAACGGCCTCTATAACCTTAGCCATTGTAAAGGTTTTACCTGTACCAGTGGCACCGAGCAAAACTTGGGCCCATTCACCGCGTTCAATGCCTTCAGTTAAAGACTGAATCGCAGTTGGTTGGTCCCCTGTAGGCGTAAAGGGCGCCTCCACTTTAAATGGTTGGCCCCCTTCGTAATTATATGTATTATGTTTCATTACTGTTCATCCTGATGTTTACGGATAGCCTTTAATTCTTCCTCCGATAGACGACGTCCTGCATTTTCCGCTTGGTTCAATGTATCCTCACCTTCTAATACTTCGATGAGCATAGCAATGGAGAATCGATCTAATGTAGGCGTAGTCTTTTGGATTTCATCAGCCATCATCCAATCTGATTCAGTATAGTTATTAATACGTTCTGTAATCTCTTCCCAGTTTGAAAGTAGCAATCTTGTAATAGGACGATATAATTCAATGCCGAAATACTCGATTAAGCTAACAATCTTTTCCATATTTTCTAGGCTAACATTACATTCATTTTTTTTATTTTCAGATTCTACATATTCAAGTAAGAATTCCCGGTTATATTTATTTGTCACCTTGAATCA
>JAGZGB010000266.1 GCA_018367495.1 Veillonella sp.
TGAAGTAGCTGATCAAAAAAGCTTTAGTAAGGCTGCAAGGAATTTACACATCTCCCAATCTGCAATCAGCCGTACAATTAAAGCTTTAGAAGACGAACTTGGTGTTGTTCTCTTCATGCGTAATGCTAAATCTGTAGAACTTACTGATGGGGGTACCATCTTCTTAACCCACGCTAAACGCGTTGTGTTTATGTTTGAACATCTAAAAACTGATTTTGAAAACGAATTTCGTTTGGAGCAAGGTTCCATCAGAATTGGTATTCCACCAATTACGGATGCTCCCATTTTTGCCCAGTTATTAGGTGAATTTAAAAAAGTATATCCACAAATCGAATTGGAACTCTACGAACAAGGTTCTAAAAAGGTTGAGATCAGCGTTCAGGAAGGTTTAATTGATATTGGCATCATCTGTACTAAACCAAACCCTAAAGAATTTGAATCCTTCTACCTTACGAGTGACCCACTATCTGTTATTATTCCAAAATCTAGCCCTTTGGCAAAAGAAAAAGAAATTCGCCTAGAAATGCTAGCTGATGAATCCTTTGTATTGCATAAAGACGATTTCAACTTACATGATGAAATCATCAAAGCTTGTAAACACACCGGCTTCCAACCGCATATCGTGTTTGAAACGAGCCAACGTGATCTCATGTTACAAACGGTTAGTGCAAACCTTGCTATCGCATTATTACCATCTCGCCTCTGCCCTGAGGTAGGTGAAAATACGGAGGTTGGTTCTAAGGTTGTCGTAAGACCTCTCGTACCTGAAATTATTCATACCCTTTATGTAATTTGGAAAAAAGGTCATTACCTCTCCCACGCTTCTCGCTTGTGGTTAGACTTCGTAAACTCCATATTACCATTACCTGGATTACAACTCGAGGATCGTCAATAATGAACAAACCATCTGGGCTCGCATGTAAATTGCGAGCCCTTTTGAAAGCTAAAGAAGCGAATCAAGACGTGTTTTTTATGCTTTATTTCTCTTTAAATACAATATCATCTTTTTTAACCATTC
>JAGZGB010000267.1 GCA_018367495.1 Veillonella sp.
AATAATATTATATAAAGGTTATAATTAGTAATAAAAAACCAGTAAATCCTGAGATTTACTGGTTTTTGTTATATAAGTTTGTTTATACATTGAAGCGGAAATGGGTTACATCGCCGTCTTTCATAACGTAGTCTTTACCTTCAAGGCGTACGAGGCCTTTTTCTTTAGCTGCATTTTGGCTACCACAAGCTTGTAAGTCATCAAAGGATACAATTTCAGCGCGGATAAAGCCTTTTTCAATATCCGAGTGAATTTTACCAGCAGCTTGAGGTGCTTTGGTGCCATTTACAATCGTCCAAGCACGAGCTTCCATTTCACCAGCTGTGAAGTAATTGATAAGACCTAAAAGTGCATAACTTGCTTTGATAAGTTTAGTTAAGCCAGACTCTTCAAGACCAAGATCTTCAAGGAATGCAGCAGATTCTTCTTCGGATAACTCTGCAATTTCAGATTCGATACGAGCGGACACAACAACGATGCCAGCGCCTTCATTTTTCGCATATTCCTCTACGCGTTTTACATATTCGTTGGAAGAGTAATCAGATACTTCATCTTCGGAAATATTGGCTACATAAAGAGATGGTTTAGCTGTAAGCAATGTCAACTCTTTGATCATTTCTAATTCGTCTTCATCAAGACCTTGTGCACGAACGGGTTTTGCTTCACCAAGACCTTCGATGATGCGTTCTAATAATGGTAATTCAGCACGTGCATCTTTGTCGCCAGATTTAGCAATTTTTTCAATACGTTGTTTGCGTTTTTCTACGGACTCAAGGTCTGCAAGGCAAAGCTCAGTATTTATGATTTCGATGTCACGGATTGGGTCAATAGAGCCAGAAACGTGAGTGATGTTAGGGTCATCGAAACAACGAATAACTTGTGCTATCGCATCTACTTGGCGGATATGGCTAAGGAATTTATTACCCAAACCTTCGCCCTTGGATGCACCTTCTACGAGGCCAGCAATATCTACGAAGCGCATAGCAGCAGGAAGGATGCGTTTGGAACCGAACATTT
>JAGZGB010000268.1 GCA_018367495.1 Veillonella sp.
GAATTTCGATACCTTTTTCACGCAATAACTGTAGTGCAATGCCACCAGCTACGCAATGAGGTGCTGTAAGACGTGCCGAGAAGTGGCCGCCACCGCGCATATCTACCTTGTCACCATAGCGCATGCGAGCCGTAAAGTCCGCATGAGATGGGCGAGGAATGTCGCGCAAGTTATTGTAATCACCGGAGTGCTGCGATGTATTGCGAATCATAAATGCTAATGGAGATCCACTGAGCATGCCATCTACCATACCTGATAAGAATTCAGGTATATCGGCTTCTTTACGTTGCGTTTGTAATTGGTTTTGACCTGGCGCACGGCGCTTTAAGAAGGCTTGTAGCTCGTCGATGTCGATGGTATGTCCACAAGGGAGGCCTTCCACGATACCACCGATGGCATACCCATGAGACGCGCCAAAGGTAGCTACTTGTATAGTTTTACCGAAATTAGATGCCATTATATTAACTCCTACTTATAGTATGTATGACTAGTATTCTTATCTATTGAAACGCATTAGCTGTGACTAGGACGCTATACTTGCTGTGCATTGCCACCTAGCATGTTCCAGTCCTCGAAAAAGTCAGGATAGGATTTTGTAATAGCTTCGCTATCTTGTAAGATGACAGGGGTTTCACTAATGAGAGCCATCAATGTGCCTGCCATAACGAGGCGATGGTCGTTAACACAATCACCTTGTCCTCCTTTTAGTATACCACTACCGATGATATATAGGTCATCACCATCTTCGCGAACCGTGCCTCCTAAATCTCTGACGAGATTAGCAACGGCTTCGAGGCGATCTGATTCTTTTAACCGTAGGCGAGCACCATTAACAAAGGAGCTTTCACCTTGGATAGAGCAAGCGAGGGCTGCCATAACTGGCAACATATCGGGCATTTGCTCGAGGTCGGCATGGATTGGCTTACTAGCGCGACCTGATACAGTGATATTCATGCTATCCCATGTAATAGTGCACCCTGCGGATTCGATGACCTGCATGATGCGTTCGAATTT
>JAGZGB010000052.1 GCA_018367495.1 Veillonella sp.
CCTCACAAAAAGCAAATAGCCCTCCGTTACCAAGTGTAATTAGATAAACAGAAAGGCCATTTCCTAGATAATTAGTTTTTGAGATGCGCCTGACGTTCCTACTCGTCTGACTATCTATTTATATTATAGAGTTAAAGATATATATCGTCAAATTAGAATGAAGGGACTGCTAAGCAGTCCCTTTTATTATCCAAAGATTTCTTCTAGTAGTGCATCGTCGATGATGGTACCAACGTAGAAGTCGCTGAAGATGCCGTATTTTGCACTAGCTACTTCAAAGCGCATGTCGTATACGATTTTTTTGAATTGGATATCGTCATTACTGAAGATGGTAATGCCCCATTCCCAGTCGTCTAGGCCACAGCCACCTGTTGTAAATTCGGATAAAACGTCTAAGTATGTTTTACCAAGTTCACCGTGAGATTTCATCAACATGCCTCGTTCTTGTGGTGGTAGCATGAACCAGTTGTCATCACCTTCACGTTTTTTGCTCATGTTATAGAAGCAGATGTATTTGTCACGAGGTACATGAGGATATAATTTTTGGTTAACTTCTTCTGTATCGAGTTTAGCTTTAACGTAAGCACTTACTTCTGTTACAGATGTATAAGAATATGTTTGAACTAATACGCTTGCAATCGCAAGACGACGGAATTTGCGTTCTACTTGTGCCAAGTATTCAAGGGATGGACCAAGGATCCATAGAATCAAATCCCCTTTTGCGCCATTGCAATCATAGAATGCATAGCTACCTTCTTTAGCTTGATGTTTAGCTTCAAGTTCTGCTAAAAATGCTTTTAATTCGTTGCGCGCTGCTGCTTTTTCTTCATCTGTAAAGCAGTTCCATGCACTGAAATCCATAGCAAAGACCATGTGTTGGCTATGCCAACCTTCTACTGTAGGGATTGCTTTTCCCATTGTGATCACTCCTATCTATAGTGATTATATTAAAATGATATATCTTTTACTTTAAGAATCGAAAAGACTCCATATACTATTATAGCATATGGAGCCTTTTCTTATAATTATTTATTAATATTAATTTTCATTACTATCCACAATAGACTGTACTAATTCTTTCGCTTGCTTCACACCATCAGGAATACCGATGCCATCAAATGGTGTACCAATGAGATGTAAATTTGGATAGTGTTTTGCCACATGTTCACGCACTGCTGTGATCCCTGCGCGATGGCCCACATTATATTGCGGCATACAGTGAATAAGACGATTGATACGCACCCATTCTGGTTGCGTGGAGAAACTCATAATGCGTTGAATTTCTTTTACTGCTAACTCTGAAAGGTCCTTATCATCAAGATGCTCTACTACATCATTACCAGGTTTACCAATAAAGACGCGCAATACGATTTTATCGTCAGGCGTTGTTTGAGGCCATTTTTGATTAAGAATAGTACACGCTGTAAGAGGCGTATCTGTGTTGCGTGTAATCAAGAGGCCCGAACCTTTTAAGTCACCATCAAAGGTAGCTTTATCAAAGGCCATAATAGCAATAGCACAGCTCGACTGTTCCATGGAGCGCAAGAAATCAAAGCCTTCATCATCTTTAAACCATTGATTATACGTCGCCGGCGGTGTAGATATAATCACATGATCCGCCATAGCAGGAGCTTTATCAAGAAGTACCTCTGTAGCTGAATCTGTAGCTAAATCTGTATCGATAGCATACATACCTTCAACATAGCGAATATTAGAAACTAGTGTCCCTGTATGTAAGTGCACATTACTAGGCATAGCCTCAACAATAGCGGTAATCACGCTTTCAAGGCCACCTGTTAACTGGCGGAACATACCAGATTGAGCAGCTGTACCCTTCCGACTCGCCATCTCTGCTTGAGCTTTAGTAGTTTGTTGATGTAGGCTAGACTTTGCTTCATGACTTTCAAATTGACGATCTGTCATAGTGCCTTTACCAGCACGCGGAACATCACCTTCAGCAATGGCAACTTTAGCTGCTTTAGTAACCCCCGCTTTAGAGTGGCCCATCTTAGCCGCCATCATGCCTTTTACCATGTTTCCATATTTTTGTTCTACTTGAATAAAATGCGGGAATGTAGACAACAAACTAATCTTATAGATATCACCACCATAAATCCCAGCTAAGAGTGGTTCAATAAGCTTATCCATCATTTCTTGTCCCAAATGGTATTTAAAGAAATGACCAATAGATACATCGCCATTTTTATCGAGTTGGAACGGCTTCTTGAAATAATCTAAACCAGCGCGCAATTTTCCAGGCCATGAAATAAGCGTAGCTTTCACGAAGGGCATCATTTCCGTAGGAATCCCCATGATAGAGCCACCAGGAATAGGATGAATAGAACCCTTATCATACACAAAAGCTTGTCCTGTTTCATTTGATACAAGGGTATCCCCTAAACCAAGATCATAGATTAGGTCCGTCATTTCCGTTTTCCGACTTAAATAAGAGTCAGGCCCTAGTTCAACTACAAAATCATCAACCCGTTGTGTTTGTATTTTTCCACCAAATCGTGGTGCTTGTTCGTAAAGAGTGATGTTCCAGTCCGGCTTTGCATGGCCTAAATAATAAGCCGCTGTCAATCCTGTTAGGCCACCGCCCACAATTGTTACATTCACGAATGAATCCTTTCTATTATTGCACTCGCCATAGCTTGTAAGAATGTTTCATTGCAATTCGGCATCTGTGCACGCATATATACAGCGCCGCCAGCATCAACGAGTTCTTTACACTCAACATCATTATCGTACAATACCTCGACATGATTGCTAACAAATCCAAATGGCACAAAGGCTATATGTATCGCACCGTTACGTAGAGCTTGATCAATAGCTTCTTCCACTGTAGGACCTAACCATTGACCATGTGGCGCTGCACTCTGCCAAGCCACAGACCACTGTTCTAATCCGCAACACTGGGCGATTTCTTTTGCACTTTCCTCTAAGGCCAAAGTATAGGAATCACCATTGTGACTATTAATAAGCGGTATACTATGGGCACTAAAGATAACAAATACATCTTTAGTCTTATTAATGCAGTCTAACACTGCTTTCACCCAATATTCCATAAATGATGGTTGATCCCACCAGGAACGAATAAAATCAAATGTTACACCTTCATATTTACCGATCTCTGTTTGCACTTGTTTCTCATAAGCACCGGTCCCCAAAGATGTAAAAAATGGAGCCGTTACGATAGAGATAATATGCTCTACACCTTGTTCCGCTAATACATCCACCGCATCAGCAATAGATGGTTTCATATGAAGATAGCCAATAGCTGATGGCATAGATGGCAGCAAAGTAAGAAGTGTTTCATATTGATGATCTGCCATTGTTTGTAATTCCACATTGGACCATTGATCAATTGCATCATAGCGACGTGTAAGATTTGACACTTCCCCATCAGTCGGTATACGACCATGACGAATACTCGTCATGTATGGTACTAAATCAGCCTTACTGGAAGGACTCCCATAGGATAGAAATAACAATCCTTTTTTCTCAACATTCACTTACTTACACCTCTTGAGCCCATAGCTGACGACTACGTTCATGCACATAATCTGTAAGCCAATGAAGTTTCTTAGGATCCGCCTCTGGAAATACACCATGACCTAAGTTGAAGATATGACGACCATAACGAATACCCTCAAGTAAAATACGATCTACTTCGTGAGCTAATGTTTTTTCATCAGCGAATAAATAAGCTGGATCTAAATTACCTTGTACTGTTTGTGTTACGCCACGTTCATTTGCCATAACAATGGAACTACGCCAATCAAGAGCGATTACATCGAGAGGTAAATGAGACCAAATAGATAGAAGATGATCAGTACCAACACCATTCATAGCCATCGGTAAATGAGGATATCGTTCTTTTATAGTCTTAATAATGCGTTCCATATGAGGATAAATACCTTGTTTATATTGATTCGCATTCACAGCACCTACCCAAGAGTCGAAGATTTGTAGTGCATTTGCACCCGCTTTAGCTTGCATGGACAAATATTCTATGGACATATCCGCTAACTTTGTCATCAATGCATTCCATACATCCGGTGCACCGATTAACATGCCACGAGTTTTGTTGTAGTTCTTAGTTGGACCACCTTCGATAAGGTATGACGCAATCGTAAATGGTGCGCCACAGAACCCAATAAGAGGTACATCAAGCATGCCAGACGTTAACAGTGTAATTGTTTTGCCAATATAATCTACCTTTGTAGGATCAAAAGTATCTAATGCATCTACATCAGCCATGGAGCGAATAGGCGTATTAAATACAGGACCCACACCAGCCTTGAGTTCTACCTTTACATTCATTCCCACCATAGGGCTCATAATATCCTTATAAAGAATCGCTGCATCAACACCGTATTCTTTCACAGGCAACTCCGTAACACGAGCACATAACTCAGGCTCTTTCGTAATTTCAAAGAGCGTATATTTTTCCTTAATTTTGCGATATTCCGCTTGGCTACGACCAGCTTGGCGCATATACCATACAGGTGTTACACCAGGGTTCTTCCCTTGGATCATATCTAAATATGCTGTATTCAAGTACTCAACCCCTTTCTTTCTAATCAATACTAACACACTATAATAACTAAAACAGTTACTTTAGTTACATCACTTATAACGTTACCATTATTATTCCCTGTGAAAGCAAGCTACCTTCATAGGACATTTCCTTAACTGCGACTTAATCTATGACAATCAATACCGGTAATAGATTGTGCCATATCAAATACAGAACGTTGACATGTAAACAGCCAAATTTGTTGGTTCTTACCTATTTCAGATAATAATTCCAAAGCGCTGCGTTGACGGTTTTCATCAAAACGCACAAGAATATCATCTAGGATAATCGGCAAAGATTCCACTTGATAAGAGAACACCTTCGCTAAAGCAAGGCGCAAAGCCAAATACACTTGGTCAGCCAAACCACTAGACCAGAATTTGAGTTCTAATCGTTCCCCATTTCCATTAACAAGTGCTACGCCTTCGTTGATACCGAGGATATCAAAGGTATAACTACCACTAGTTAAACGTTCTATATACGAGGATGCAAGTTCTAGCATATGCGGCTGTTTTTCTTGTTCATAAGATTGTTGAGCCTTATCCATGCAATGACTCATCAATACTTGTGTAGCCCAATCCTCAAGAGCAGATTCCAGTTCATTTTGTAACGCTTCACGTTCTTGAAGCATTTGATGCTGCTCTTGGTCAGAACCGAGCGCACGCATAGACTCCACAATTTGACCTCGGCGCTCATACAAGGTCGCCAATTTATCTTCAATGGATGCTATTTCTCGCTCAGAATGAGCCAACTCATCTAACCAGTTCTCCTTGTTGCCTTCACGCAAACGACGATAGAACAAATCTCTATTCTCCGCATCAGGAGCTAATAAATCTAACTGAACTTGACTTTGCTTATAAATGGTCTGCCATTGCTTATATTGGTCTTCATCAATAAGATGTTGACGATACTCATTGGAGCTTTCCATGCCGGCCTTATGCAATAATTCTTGTTGACGAAGTAACAACTCTTTTTCTTTGCGGTGCCAGTTATCGTATTCATTGCGGAAGCTTTTACGTTGTGCTTCTTTTTGTTCCCACACTATTTTATTTTGTTGGAAGTTTTTATACTGATTATAAATACGTTTCAACTCTGTTGGAGATACTGGAGCTTCAATGCCAAGATTATACCACAAGGTCATCGCTTGGTCTTCGATAACTCGCAAACCTTCTTTATGCTCAGCCAACCGTTTTTCATAGCCTTCAATAGTACGCATTTGTTCATGATATTGATCATATTCTTGCTTGAGACCAAAGAAATCATCTTCATTAAGACTCTTCGCCGCACCTTGAGGCAACCAATTCTGCCAAGCAGCAAGAGCTTCATCATAAATAGCTTGCAACGTATGTCCTTCTTGAATCCAACGATCAAGATGTGCGGCGCCTTCTATGGATGGAATTGGGCTCACCACAGGTGTTGCGGCTTTCACAAGTATCTCTAGCTGATGTTCTACATCAGATTTACGAGATGACAAAATTTGTAACTCATAGTTTAGTTTAGATACATCAGAATGCCCATTATGCCGTCTCCACGTAGCATACCAGAACAATGCCATAGATAGGATTAATAGTATGAAGCCGCCAATCGTATAGAGTACAGACTCTAATACTAATAAGCCTGCTAATACGAGTAAAACGCCAATCACTGCAGCTACGCCACTAATGCGTTGCAACCACTTTGGCAAATTGCTTGGTTGTGCATCAGGACCATAGCTATCGCGTTTTTCCGTAACCCGATCTATATCCATCAAGATAAGCTCTAATTCACGTTCAAGATGTTCTTTTTGGGCTAAATCCGCTTCACTATAACTTGGCAAAGATGCGCCGTCTAGATTAGCTGTTGGTAAATCATCAGATGCTTCTGCAGGTTTGCGATCTTGCCAATGTAACAATTGATCTTTAGCAGTGCGCAAGCGACTTGCTAAGCGCTCTCCTTCAAACCAATTCACATCGTCAGCCATTGGCTCATCATCACGCCACGCAGAATGCATAGAACGAGAAAACTCTAATTGTTCTCGTACCTTAAAAATGTATGCATCCCCTTCTTCACACTCACGGCGCAATTGTTCCCACTTGGCGCCTTGTTGGATAAGGTCTTCAATATCTTGACCATACGTACCAAATGGACTATCCGGGCTAAAGTTAGCTGGCATCAACGATGCTTCTTTTTCCTGCCATAGTTGCATATTATCTCTAGCGCGTTTAATTTCCTCATCGATGCGAAGGAACTCATCACGACTCAAGGCAAGCTCACTATTATACTGCTGCATGTGCATACGCGCTTCTTCACTACGGCGATACGTATCCCAAGCACGCAATACAACATCTATGCCATCGCGGTATTCCTTCCACTCTTGCAACTGACCTTGTAATTCGCCCTCAGTCTGCTCCGTACTGTGAAAGGCTTTTTGCAATTCTACATATTGCGTTTCATACTCAGCTAAATGGCTTAACTTTTGACGATTTTCTTTAAGCTCATCCATCAACACATTGATGCGGCGTTTACCATTGGAGGAAGCTACTAATAGATCAGTAGCACCTTTTTCAACATCTTTTACGACAGAGCCTAAATGCTCGCCCCCTTCAGCACCGAAGAAGCGAGATCGAACCTCTACCTCTTGCAATACATCGAGGCCTTGTAAGTCATCGAGTGTTAGCCCAAATATGCGGTTATATGTCTTTTTATCGATACCATGCCACCAGTGTTGAGCTGGCTCCTCATGAATGGCTGGATTTCCAGGACTGTAAAAGTCTAGTTGTTTACCCTTACGACCAATGTAGTAGCTTTCACCATTACGATCTACATCAAGGGCACCCGTCATAGGCCCATAAGCCTTATGAGTACCACCAAATAAAAGTGTGCGCATCCCTTCAAGCAAAGAGGTTTTGCCACTTTCATTAGGTCCATACATGAGCTGAACACCATGATTTCCCGTAGTGAAAGACCAGTCGCGATATGGGCCAAATTCATCAAATCGTATGCGTTTAATGTTCATCGTTAGCCCCCATCAATACAGTAACACCTTCAATTTCACAGCGTTTCAAAGCGCGAAGCAATAATTCATCACTTAACAAATCGGAATATACACCCAATCGCTTAAACTCAGGCCGTTCTGCCAAAATTTGACGTACCGTCTGCATCGCATTGCCATCAACCATATCGTCATAGGCACGCAAATAATCACCTACCACATCAGATAACAATCTACGCTCTGCTAAATTAATGCTAGGCCGTGTATTGGAAATAATGCTATAAGGCATAACGAATATAGACTTGCTCTTCTCTTCGCTTTGGGACTCTTGTAGCCATAACTTACGCACACCTTCTTGTGTACATAATCGATGCAATGGACCTGTACCTACGAGAACAATAGAAAGCAAAATATTTTTCTTATGTTGTTTACGCATATTCTCTTTTTTATGACGTAAAATTTCTAAGAATTCTGCTTCAGTTTTCATGCCTGCAATATCAATTTTGATTTCTTCAAAACGAATAGCACTAGTCTCAACAAAACGAGGTTCACAATGACCATTATGAGATACAGAAACAAGATAGCATCCCTTAGGGCCTATTTCTTTGCGGTGCAAACCTTGTGGATTGCCAGCATATACAACGAGAGGTTCTTCACTAATGACTTGAGATTTATGAATATGTCCCAACGCCCAATAATCCATAGCCGCCTCTGCAAGATCGGTTAAACTGCATGGACCTGTTACATTATGGTTTTCGGAGCCCACACTAGAGCCAACTGTACCATGCATAACAGCCAGAGAAAACTCATCTCGCTCAAAGGCACGATATTGGCGTGCATAATTATCGCCTTCATTACCACGACCACAGCTAATGCCATAAACACCACCAATTTCTATGTTGTTAACAATCAATGGAAAACGTTGTACTTGTTCGCTAGAGAATACATGCACATTGTCAGGCATCTGTAATTGAGCCTTCCAACTTTCAGCAGGGTCATGATTACCTTGCACCATATAAACTGCAATGCGATGCTCCGCCAAGCGATACATGGCGCGCACAAAGCGCACCTGTGCCTCTAGATTATGGTCTTCGCTATTATAAATATCACCAGCTATGACAACAGCACGAACATGCTCATCAATAGCAGTATCAATAATTGTATCAAAGGCTACATAGGTAGCTTCGCTCACGGCACGATCAACGGCGCGGCTAATACCTGTAGCATATTGGAAGGGTGCCCCTAAATGCAGGTCACCACAGTGTATGAATCGAAATGGCTGCATCTATATCCCTCCTTGTATTAGTACTTTTATTATAGTTATATATAGTAATTACAATATTTTATTATACTACAAAACCATAAAGTTGACTTAAAAATAAGTATCAATTAATTTTGTTAACCAACTAATACATTAAGTTGACAATTTATACATCAGCGTTTACAATCAAATTGTCAATATATTATCTGTTTATTAAGTTAACAATTAGGAGGCTAGTATGGCTTTACCTGCAGATCAACAACCATCCCAAGTGGGAACATACGAAAAAATTATTACTATAGCCAACCGAATTATGCATGGTGGTGAAATTACGAAAGAGGAAGCAATTGAGCTAATTCACACTTCTGATGATGATACGATGATTTTACTTGCTATGGCAGACAAAATTCGTCAGCATTTCAATGATAGTACAGTAGATATATGTGCCATTGTAAATGCACGATCTGGCAAATGTCCTGAAAACTGTAAATTCTGTGCTCAATCTGCACACCACGATACAGGCGTTCAAGAATATCCATTCATGGATGATGAAAGCATTCTTGATGCAGCTCGCAAAGCTAAAGAAGCAGGTGCTATTCGCTTTTCTATCGTAACGAGTGGTCGTAATACTAACAACCCAAACGAATTTAATCAAATTATTCACGTATTGGATCGCATCAAAAATGAAACAGGCCTTGAAATTTGCTGTTCTCTTGGCTTGTTAACTTATGAACAAGCCCTTAAATTGAAAGAAGTTGGTGTAACTCGATACCACTCTAATATTGAAACAGCACCTAGTCACTTCTCAGATATTTGTACAACCCATTCCTACGAAGATAAAATGTCTACTATCGACAATGCTCAAAAAGCCGGCATTCGTGTTTGCTCTGGTGGTATTATCGGTCTAAACGAAACATTAGAACAACGTGTAGAAATGGCATTCGAACTTAAACGCTTACATATTGACTCTGTACCAATCAATATTTTGAATCCTGTTAAAGGTACACCATTTGAAAACAATAAAGCATTACGTCCATTAGATATTTTACGTACCTTCGCTGTATTCCGTTTCATCTTGCCAAATGCATTGATTCGTACAGCTGGTGGCCGTGAAGTAAATCTTCGAGACTTACAAGCGTATGCATTAAAAGGTGGTCTTAACGGTATCATGGTTGGTGGCTACTTAACAACTGGTGGTCGTTCTCCACAAGATGATCTTCAAATGATTCAAGACTTGGAATTAGAACGCAACGCTGCCCAAGTTTAAATTTCTGTATATACCACTCTCTTTTGAGAGTGTCGTATATAAATAACACTCCTAAAATTTATAAATTTTTACACATATAAAAAAAGAACCATCTAGTTTGCTGTGCTAGATGGTTCTTTTAATGCCATAACAAATTATAAATGGCTTGACCGTTTGTATTACCTTCAATCGGTTCAGGATTTTCTGAATACTCTACATTTTCATATGGTGTACCGTCCGCCATGTATGCATCAACCTTTAATGTTTCCATGGTGCGATTATATCTACTTATATATACTTTATATCGCAATTCGTCGCCACCCAGTTCATTGACTCGCAGCCACAAAAGTGCATCATAATCACTTTTCTGAACACTGTCGTTATCAATAAATAATTGGTTCCCTGACGCATCTGGTCCAACATAGTACCAATCCGTTGCGTTAGCAGTCCCCCCTATACTGAGTAGCCACAAAAGAGATAATATGGTTAATATTTTTCTCATATGACTGCTCCTCTCATGCTCTAGAGCTGTATACTTTATAAAAATCTAATAGCTATTAAACCTTTATAAAATATACAACTTTTCCTTTATATATAATACCAAAATTGTCATATATTTATCAACAATAATTAAACTTAATTATTATCTTTTTTAGAATTTCAAGAAATTAAAAGAAATTTATTAAAAAATTTCATTTTCAGCTCATTTATTACTCTTATAATGACAATGTCATATGATAAATAGAGGTAACAATTCCCTGGTTACCATACGTGTATTTATCTCCCGACAAGTATTACTAACCCCAAACCTACTACTTGTTTAAATACATGGTTCATTTGATATTAATACTAACACTCCCCTTACATGAAAAAAGGACTCCATTTGGAGTCCTTTTTTCGTTGTCCAAAAACTTCATGGAATACTAACATAAGAGAGCGTGAATACTATTTACTTTGTAAACCACGATAAACGAGTTTAAAAATAACTTTCTGAGCTTCTAACCACTCATCACTCTGAGACCACTTATATTGTTTATTAACAGCATATAGACCATGTACTAAAAATACAAAAACAGATACCCCAACATCAAACGAAACTCCAAGCGATTCTGCCATAACGAGTCCTTGTCGATCTTTTTCACGTCCTATAATACGTTGTAATACATATTCTGAAATTTGTTCATCTAAAAATAAAGGTAAATACTTTTTATGTCGTATAATACGCTGACATAAAGGCAACCTATCAAAAATAGAATCGTATGCTTCTCTCAACGAAACAGAATTAGAAGCAGCTGATAAGGTATTAGCTATAGTTTGTAAATTGTTGTTATCTACCATTCCTGGCTTTGAATAAGCGATTGCATCATCCACTAAATCATCAATAATTTCCATGATATTACTATAGTGTAAATAAAAAGTAGAACGAGTTATACCCGAAGCTTTACACAACGATGTTACTGTTACAGACTCAAAAGAATTGTTTGCTAAACAACTAAGCAAGCCTTCTTTTAACAACATACGTGTCATTTCTTTTCGAGTTATCATATAACCTCCAATATAGACACATTTATACAATGTGTCTATTAATAAACATAATGTTAATTATTGTTGAGACTAGTATAACAAAACAAGGTACACTAGTTCTAGAGATTACAAATAATAATCTATTCAATTAAATCGACAATAATTTAATTAAGGAGATAACTATGACACAATATACTCACATTCGCAATGCTACAGGAAAATTAACAATAAAAAATACAACATTCCTTATTGATCCATTTTTAGCACCAAAAGATGCTTATCCTGGTTTTGAAGGAACATTTAACTATCACCAAAGAATGCCTATAGTTGATTTACCTCTATCAATGGACCAACTATTAAGCGATGTAGACGCAGTAGTTGTTACACATACCCATCTTGATCATTGGGACGATAGCGCAGTTCAAGCTATTCCAAAATCACTTCCTATTTTTGTACAAAATACAGCGGACAAAGAACTGATTACATCACAAGGGTTTAATGATGTACGCATCATTTTTGAAAGTCTAGAGTTTAATGATATCACATTGAGAAAAACAGGTGGCTCTCACGGCACAATAGAAATGTATGCAAACCCTAATCTAGCAGCATTAGCCGGTGATGCAATGGGCGTAATTTTCGAAACATTAAATGAACCAACTGTGTACCTTGTAGGCGATACAGTTTGGACAAGTGATGTAGAGAAGGCTCTCCTGCGCTTCGACCCTAAAGTTATTATTATGAACACTGGATATGCTCAAGTTTTAGGCTTTGAAGATAGTATTATTATGGGTACAAAAGATATTGGCCGCATGGTGGTACGCAAACCAGA
>JAGZGB010000269.1 GCA_018367495.1 Veillonella sp.
TCTAACATACGAATTTGAAGGGCAATGTTTTCTTCCAACTCTTCGTCTGTAATACGGCCAAGACTGATAGAGTTCAAGTTACATGTAACCATGTCGCCTGTATTTGTTTTAGTAGTAATTGTACCGTCTTCGTTGATGATTTCTTCAGCAAGATTAGTGAAGCCAACGTTTTGTGCGATTTCGTGACACAAGTTGGACGCGTAAATCATACCTGCATGTTTGTTAGGATTTGCAGCGTTTACAGTGTCGCGGAAGAAGATAAATGGCGTACCAGTTTCAACAGCGGAGCGCATGATTTTTTTCATCATGTCCAACGCTGGCACTTCGATGCCGTGTAAATTAGGATCTTGTTCACATTCGATATAGCGTTTCGTGAACTCTTTTTCGTCCTCTGTATCGAAGTAGTCCTCTAAAGAGTAGCCTTTTACAGCTAAAATTTCATGAGGGTCGAAGAGGGTGAAGTTTTCACGAGCTAACATACGTTCCATGAAGATGTTTGGAACGGAAATAGCAGGGAATATATCGTGCGCTTTACGGCGGTCATCACCGTTATTTGTACGAAGTTCTACGAATTCGTAGAAGTCTTTGTGCCAAATATCAAGTGTTACTGTAGCGCCGCCCTTACGTTTACCCAATTGGTCTACTGCAACAGCTGTATCATTGTACAAGCGAATCCAAGGAATAACGCCGCCAGAGGAGTTTTTAAAACCGCGGATATCGGAGTTCAATGCACGAACTTTACCAAGGTAGATACCAAGAGCACCACCGTGTTTAGATACGCGAGAGAACTTGCTATTTACGTCGTAGATAGACCATAAATTGTCGTCTACACCAGAGATAAAGCAAGAGGACAATTGGTGGAATGGTGTACCAGCATTTGCCAAAGTAGGTGTAGCTGTCGTCATTTTTAATTGACTCATCAAATCGTAGAATTTCTTAGCGTATTCTACTTTATTTTCCCCTTCTACAAGAGCCAAATGCATTGCGATAGCCATGAAACGTTCTTGAGG
>JAGZGB010000053.1 GCA_018367495.1 Veillonella sp.
TTAGAAATGGAGTTACGCATTTTTTGGAAACCACCTTCGTAGATAAGGTCTACGATCAATTTCATTTCATGCAAGCATTCGAAGTAAGCATTTACAGGTTCATAACCAGCTTCAGTTAATACTTCGAAACCAGTTTGAATCAAGGCAGTCAAACCACCGCACAATACAGCTTGTTCACCGAACAAGTCAGTTTCAGTTTCGGATTTGAAGTTAGTTTCCAAGATACCTGCACGACCACCACCGATACCAGAAGTCCAAGCCAATGCTACTTCTTCAGTGTCACCAGATGGGTCTTTTTCTACAGCGTACAAGCAAGGAACGCCAGAACCTTCTTGGTATGTACGACGTACTAAATGACCAGGGCCTTTAGGAGCTACCATGAATACGTTGATATCTTCACGAGGTACGATCTTACCGAAGTGAATGTTGAAGCCGTGAGCGAATGCTAAGTATGCACCTTGTTTCAAGTTAGGAGCGATATCTTGTGCATATACGTCTGCTTGTAATTCGTCTGGAATCAATACCATAACGATGTCAGCACCTTTAACTGCTTCTGCAGTTTCTTTTACAGGAAGACCTGCTTCTTCTGCAGCTTTCCAGCTTTTGGAACCAGCACGAAGACCAATTGTTACGTCAAAACCGTTTTCTTTCAAGTTCAATGCATGAGCATGACCTTGGGAGCCGTAACCTAAAACTGTAATTTTTTTGCCTTCCAATTTGCTTAAATTACAATCTTCATCATAATAAACTGTAGTACCTAAAATTTTACCTGCCATACTAGACAACCTCCAAAATATATTCAATAGAATATCTAATATATATACTGTACACAATCTCACAAATAAATGCAAGGTTTATAGTGTATATCGGAATTTATCGAATAGTCAAATAGACTAATCTACAATTAAATTTGTACCCTTTTTGTATTAAAAAAAAATGAATACTCCGGAATCTTAGCTCTTATTTAACTATAACCCATGGACGATTTTTCTCCCATACAACGGATACATCAATACCAAATACATCGCTTAGGATTTCATCTGTTAAAATATCCTTTTTCTTGCCTTTATACACAATAAGGCCATCTTTAATAATAGCTACATGTGTAATACTGGGCATAATTTCTTCGATCTGATGAGAAACATAAATAAATGGCTTTTTCTCATCCCTCGCCATGCTCTCTACTGTTTTTAAAAATTGTTCACGAGCAGGCAAATCAAGACCTGAACAAGGCTCATCCAATATAAGTAAATCTGGATTTGCCATAATAGCACGAGCTAATAATACACGACGTTGTTCACCAACGGACAAGATTGAGAATTTATGACCTTCCAAATAGGAAATTTTAAACTCTGCCATCAATTCAGCTGCCTTCTTACGTTGTTCATCTGTAACATCTTTATACACACCAATAGTATTAAATGCACCAGATAGAACAACATTCTCCACTAATTGTCGATCCAATGTAGATTGAAATTGACCTAATGTGGCACTTACAAAGCCTAGACGATTTTTAATCTTTACCCATGCATATTTACCAAATTCATGACCAAACACTCGCAATGAACCTGTTGTAGGAATTTGGTATGCCGGAATCATGCTGAGCATTGTCGATTTACCAGCTCCATTTAGGCCTAATAAAGCCCAATTTTCCCCTTCTTCAACATGCCAATGTATGCCTTTTAAAATTTCTCGGCCTTCACGACGAAACTTGACGTCTTCATAATGGAGTAATTCACTACTCACACAATCATCTCCTAAATTTTTTCACCACGGCTCATTGCTGTAATGCCAGTTTTGGCAATTTCAAGGACACCATAAGTTTCCATAATTTGAATGAAGCCGCGCAATTTTTCTACGCTACCAATGACTTCAATAATCATAGAAGTAGGAGAAATATCGAGCACATTGCCACGATATACATCGGCAATTTGTACAATTTGAGATCGTGTTGCAGCAGTTGCTTTTACCTTAATAAGCATTAACTCTCGGCATACTACATCATGATTTTCAAAAACTTTAACTTTAACAACATCAATGAGCTTGTAAATTTGTTTTTGAATTTGGTCTAAGATGCGATCATCCGCCTCAACAGTGAGGGTAATACGAGCATAGCCTGGTGTATTTGTAATACCAGATGTCATCTTTGTAACATTAAAACCACGACGGTTAAAGAGTGCCAATATACGTGCACCAATGCCTGCTGTATTTTTTGCAATTACTAAGACTTGATGTTCTCTCGCCATTATAGCACCCCTTTCTTACCCATCATACCGCTTACAGTACCGCCAGCCGGAATCATTGGCAATACATTATCTTCTCTTGCTACACGACAATCCAAGATGATACTTTCATCAGACGTAATGAAAGATTTAAATTCTTTATTGAAATCCTCTACATTGTCGATACGAGCGGCTTTCAAATCAAAGGCATCTGCCAATTTCAAGAAGTCTGGACTCGCTTCCAAATCTACATAGGAATAACGGCGATCATTAAAGATTTGTTGCCATTGACGAACCATGCCAAGGTAACCATTATTAATGATAACAATCTTAATTGGTAAATTATATTGGCGAACCATCATAAGCTCTTCAAAGGTCATTTGGAATCCACCATCACCAACAACAAGGATAACTTGTTTATGAGGTGCCCCCACTTGAGCCCCAATGGCTGCTGGCAAACCATAGCCCATGGTACCCGCACCACCAGATGTAACAATGGTATGAGGTTTTTTATGAGTTAAGAATTGAGCTGCCCACATTTGATGTTGGCCTACGTCAGTTACGATAACTGCATCCTCTTTAGCAATCTTGTTAAGTTCAGATAATACGTATTGTGGATGTAATACACCATCTTTAGATTCAGGAATTACCATAGGATATTCCTCTTGCCATTCACGAATTTGTGCAATCCACGCTTCATGAGTTGTAGGCTCCACAAGTGCATTGAGTTCCGTTAAAACTCGCTTCAAATCACCTACGATTGGCACATTAATAGTAACGTTTTTATCAATTTCAGCTGGGTCGATATCGATATGAATGATTTTAGCTTTTTTACAGAAGAAATCTGGATGTCCTGTAATGCGGTCGTGGAAACGAATACCTGCAGCAATAACTAGATCTGCTTCTTCTGTACAGTTATTAGCCGCTACAGATCCATGCATACCGACCATACCAAGAGCCAACTCATGATTACCTGGGAAGCCACCTAAACCTACCAATGTATTAGTTACAGGAATTTGAGCCTTTTCTGCTAATTCCTTTAACTCATCCATAGCTCCAGATTTCAATACACCAGCACCGGCAATAATAAGCGGACGCTTCGCATTTTTAATCAATGTAGCCGCTTTCTTAATTTGACCTTGATGACCTTTATATGTTGGATCATACCCTTCAAGGTGAATAGGTACTTCGTACAATTTATTGTATTCTGCCATGGATATTTTTTCTGTTTGAATATCCTTTGGAATATCAATGAGAACAGGACCTGGACGTCCTGTACCAGCAATAAAATATGCTTCTTTAATGATGCGAGGTAAATCTCGAATATCTTGAACAAGGTAGTTATGTTTTGTAATCGGCATGGTAATACCTTGGATATCTGCTTCTTGGAAGGAGTCCTTACCAATAAGAGCTCTACCTACCTGACCAGTAATCGCCACCATAGGTACCGAATCCATATAAGCAGTCATGATTCCGGTTACAAGATTGGTTGCACCAGGACCAGAGGTAGCAAGACATACGCCTACTTTACCAGATACGCGTGCATAACCATCCGCTGCATGTGCTGCACCTTGTTCATGACGAACAAAATAATGTTTAATTTCAGGGAAGCTATAAATTTCATCATAAATTGGAATTACCGCACCACCTGGATAACCAAACATGTCAGTTACACCTAGGCGATGCAATGTTTCAAGGACAATGCGTGCCCCATTGATTGTTTCTGCGCTCATAGGAACCCTTTCAACCAGCTATTCAGATAAAATCTCGCTGGAATTTAATCGTTTAATACTGTAACCATTATTTTTGAAAGTATCAATAATGTGTTGAATGTGTTCTTCACCATTTGTTTCTACCGTAACTTGTAATTCCACTTCGTGGAAACGGTCAAGATTTTTAAACTGATTATGATCGAGTTTAATAACATTTGCATCTGCATCTGCAAGCATTTGAGATACGGCAACCAATTGACCTGGTTTATCTGGAAGATTAACAGAGAACGTAAAGATACGACCACGCAATACTAGGCCTTTATTGATCATAGAAGAAATAGTAAGTACGTCGATATTACCACCACTGACAATAGCTACTGCCTTTTTACCTTTGCAGTCTAATTTTTTTAGACCCGCCAATGGTAAAATACCCGAGTTTTCTGCCACTAACTTATGTTTTTCTACAAGCAATAAAAATGCTTCCATCAACTCATAGTCAGAGACAGTAATAATTTCATCTACATATTTCTTAATATATTCTAATGTAGTTTCACCAATTTGACGTACAGCTGTACCATCTGCGATAGTTGCTACTTCGCCCAATGGTACAGGATGATCTGCTTTTAATGCAGCTAATGCACTGGCTGCGCCTTCTGGTTCTACACCAATAATCTTGATACTAGGATTTTTTAATTTTGCAGCCGCTGCGATACCAGAAACAATACCGCCACCACCAACAGGAACTAACAATACGTCCGCATCAGGTAATTCCTCAAGAACCTCTAATGCAATTGTACCTTGCCCTTCGATGACATCTTCATCATCGAAAGGATGTACAAATACATAACCGTGTTCTTGTTGGAGCTCCATTGCTTTTTGGTAAGCTTCATCATAAATCTCACCAGATAAAACAACTTCTGCACCATATTGTTTTGTAGCATTCACCTTGATGAGAGGCGTATGTTTTGGCATAACAATAGTCGCTTTAATGCCTAAACGTTTTGCAGCAAGAGCTACACCTTGCGCATGGTTACCGGCAGATGCGGCGATAACACCGCGTGCCTTTTCTTCTTCTGTTAATTTTGCAATTTTATTATAGGCACCACGAACCTTAAAGGAACCTGTTATTTGCAAGTTTTCTGGCTTGATATATACATCATTGCCACATTCATCAGAGAACACATCACTGTGAAGCAATTTTGTTTTTACAGTAATTGTGCTAAGTCTCTCACGAGCCTCCATAAAATCATACAACTTATGCATGTGAACCATCTCCTATTGATAGTATTAAATTAAAGTCTAATATTAGTCTTCCAATACTTCAATAGCACCTTGTGCTGCAGAGGATACGTGAAGAGCGTATTTTTTAAGGTATCCAGTTACATTGGATTTGAATGGTTTCAAAGCTGCTTTACGACGAGCGATTTCTTCGTCAGATACAGCTAATTCTAATTTGCCGTTTGGAATATCGATGTTGATAATATCTCCATCTTCAACAATAGCAATTGTGCCACCAGCAGCTGCTTCTGGAGATACGTGACCAATGGATGCACCACGAGTAGCACCAGAGAAACGACCGTCAGTCAATAATGCTACGTCTTTATCAAGACCCATACCTGCGATCATAGATGTTGGTGTCAACATTTCGCGCATGCCAGGACCACCTTTAGGGCCTTCGTAACGGATAACTACAACATCACCTTTTACGATTTTACCGCCTGTAATAGCTTCAACAGCTTCTTCTTCGCTATTAAATACTTTTGCTGGGCCAGAGTGAACAAGCATATCATCATCTACGGCACCGGCTTTTACTACGGAACCGTCTACAGCAAGGTTACCTTTAAGAACAGCGATACCACCTGTTTCATGAACAGGATTATTCCAAGGGTGAATAACATCTTCATCAGTTACATGAGCTACCGCTGCAATTTCGCCTTGAGTTTTAAGCGCTACAGTTTTGCAATCTGTATGCAAACGACCATTTTCAGCTAAACGTTTTAACACAGCAGATACGCCACCAGCAGCATACAAGTCTTCGATGAAGTATTTGCCAGATGGGGAAAGTTTAGATAATTGAGGTGTGTTTTGTGCAATGCGATCGAAATCGTCCAAGGACAATGGTACACCTGCTTCGTGAGCGATAGCTGGCAAATGGAGTGCTGTATTGGAAGAACCACCCAAAGCCATATCTAGAGCTACTGCATTTTCAAAAGCTTCGCGAGTCATAATGTCTTTCGGACGAAGATTTGCTTTTAGTACCTCTACAGCTTGCATACCAGCCAACTTAGCAAGACGCAAACGTTCAGAGTATACAGCAGGGATAGTACCGTTACCAGGAAGGCCCATACCAAGAGCTTCTGTTAAGCAGTTCATTGTATTAGCTGTGTACATACCGGAGCAAGAACCACATGTAGGGCATGCAGTATTTTCAATTTCCGCTAATTCTGCATCGCCCATTTCACCAGTTTGATGTTTACCTACAGCTTCGAATACATCGGATAAACCGATTTTTTTACCATTATGTACGCCTGCAAGCATAGCACCACCAGACACGAATACAGATGGAATGTTTAGACGAGCCGCAGCAATCAACATACCAGGTACTACTTTATCGCAGTTTGGAATGAATACCATAGCATCAAATGGTGTTGCCATAGCTGTTGCTTCGATAGAGTCAGCAATAATATTACGTGTTACCAAGGAGTATTTCATACCAATATGGTTCATAGCCAAGCCATCGCAAATACCGATTGTATTGAACTCGATTGGTACACCACCTGCGTTGCGAATGCCGTCTTTTACGGCTTGTACAATATTTTTCAAGCCCACGTGACCAGGGATAATTTCGTTGAAGGAGTTTGCAATACCAATGACTGGTCTGCCCATTTCTTCATCAACAAAACCTAGAGCTTTTAGCAAAGATCTGTGTGGTGCACGTGCTACGCCTGTTTTTAAATTGTCACTTCTACAACTCATGTTAATCTCCTCACTTTTCTTGAAAGCATCCACTTGGATACCTTTCAACTGAATAAAAAAAGACGATTCTTATGAATCGTCTTAAAAGTTTACCAATGATATTCCTTTTGTTTACAGAATTCCTATATACATAAATGACCTATGTATCCCTTGGAATAAATACACATAAGAAACAAACTGTATAGTCAAATCTTATTGATTGTATATTAAACCATTCGTGGAACTTCTAAGACAAAAACGTGTTAAGTTGTTGTTCATAATTCGAATGTCTTTAATAATCACGACGAGCGCGATAATCAACAAGCTAATGACTAAACCCAACATGTTTCCTCCTAAAGTAATCTGTAATCATAAAATAATAATAACACTTTATATAATGTCATGCAATAAACATTCTATAGATTTATTATATAAATTTTTAAAGTTTACCATATATAAAAACTATAGCAATAATAAATAATACACTACCTGTCTAATATACATAGAAAATAAAACGATAACAAACTAGTAAATAGGTAAAACAAATAAAAAATCCCTCACTGCCGTGAGGGATTTTAAAACATTATAGGATACCAAATAGCCACATACCAAGGGTACCGCCCCAGAAATGAATTAAAAAGCTAACCACAGAAATCGTCAGACCTACACGCCACCATGTTCCTTGTGGTACATAACCAGCACCAAAGAAGATTGGTGTTACACCAGAACTATAATGTGTCAATGTACAGCCAGGGCTATTCATCAAACCAAAGAGCAAAATCGTGAATGGAATTGGCGCCCCCATCGCTACTAAAATAGCTGCAAAGGCGGAGAATAAAGCTGTGATACGAGCTGTACCGCTAGCAAAAAAGTATTGAGAGTAAACAAAGGTTGCGGAGATAATAAAAGATGCCCAGAACCAATCAATCCCTACAAGATGTTGACTCACAAAATCTGCAAATACAGCTACAACACCTAATTTGCCAAGCAAGCCAGCCATACCTACGAGTGTGCCCATCCAGATAAGGATATCCCAACCTGTACGTTCACCAAGAATATCTTCCCATGTGAGAGACCCTGTAACTACACAAACAAGTACACCCATCATTGCAACTACGGTTGGATGTAACTTCGTCCAAATCGCTGTGGACCAAAGTAAAATACAAAGCACAAAAATAATAGCCACTGAAATTTCAGCCTTTGTAATAGGACCTAGTATATCTAGCTCTTTTTGGGCCATTACCGCTGCTTGAGGTGTCTCCTTGATTTCAGGTGGATAGATTTTATAAATAAACCAAGGCATCAAAATCATACAAAGTACACCAGGGATGACACCTGCTTGGAACCATTCCCACCACGAAATATCATAGCCAAATAATTTAGCACCTAATGATGTAATCAATAAGTTACCGCTACAGGCAGTCAAAAAGATAGTTACCGTTATGGTATTGATAGTGTGGGCCGTAGTCATCAAGTACGCCCCTATACGACGTGCCGTATTCCCATACGGTTCAGAATCAAAGGCTAACGAAATATTTTGTACGATTGGGAAAATAATACCGCCTCCACGTGCCGTATTAGATGGTGTGGCAGGAGAAATAATAAGATCGGTACAAGCCAAGGCATAGGCTAACTTTAAAGAGCTAGTACCAAAGGCACGAATCAATGTATAGGCAATACGCTTACCAAGGCCAGAATTAATAATACCTCTAGAAAAGAATACTGCTGCTACGATAAGCCATACATTAGCTTCAGCGTAACCACCTAATGCTTGCACCATGGTAATAGAATTTGTTGCTACTGCCGCAACAATACCAAAGAGTGCCATAATGCCTGTTGGCCAAGGTCGTAAAATAAAACCTACAATTGTAGCCGTGAAGATAGCTAATAAATGCCATCCTTCAGGCTTAATCGCCTCCGTATGAGGCAAGAACCAGATCACTAGTCCTACTAGTACCGTCAGGGCGGCGCGTGTAAAGGTATTCATAGAACCTCCCTATCAAACTACACATATCAATAGTTACAGCTGATTATAAAAAACTATATGGCGGTCATCACACATAACCGCCATATAAATTAGCAACTTTCTAAAAATTCTTTAATCTTTGGATTAGAGCGCAACGTATCCATCTCTTGAGGAGTTAATAATTTTACCTTATCCCGATCTTGGTTAACCAAGCAAAGGAACCCAATATAATCTCCTTTATTAGCCCGGAATTGATGTATCGTTTTACCTGGAATTTCAATAAAATCACCAGCTTCTACATCATGGATTTCATCGCCTAATAAGACTTGACCCTTCCCACGGAATATCATAACCATATGTGTATGTTCATGATATTCTAGTGTGGAGTAACCACCTGGCAAGCATTCAAAATAGCGGAATTGGCATGGAATATCAAAGGCTCCATCATATAAAACTTGACGTGTTACATCTTTAAAAGGGCTACCATCTTGCTTGTATACCAAGGTATCGACGCCATCCCACTTGAAATTTTTAGCATCAAACTTGCGTATCATTTTATTACCTCTTTACACAAAAAGGGCTGCATCGAAACAGTGTTTCAATACAGCCCTATCGGTTCGATTATTTAAAGAAACGTTTCAAAGTCCCTAATAAACCATGACTATGTTTTTGTACACCATCTGCAACGCTTTCTACTTCAAAACCTGTACGTTCAATAGCTTTTGTAATAACATCAACAGATACTTTTGCTGGATCAAAAGAAACAGTCGCTGTTTTCTCTGGCAAATTTACCTCTGCGCTCAAAACGCCAGGTAAGCCAAGGGATGCACCTTCAACAGTTTCTTTACAGTTATTGCACATCATACCAGGTACAGTAAATACCTTTGTTACAACGCCATTATCTTCACCGCAACCACAATCTTTACACATAGTGATACCTCCTATTAATCATTAGCTTCTTTATGTTTATCGTCGTTTTTAGCCCCTGCTGTTACGTCAATCGTAGTCGCCTTTTTAACGGCTTCTTTCGTTTCATCAACAGCTTTCTTAGGGCCGGAAATAGCATCTTTGAATTCATTGATGCCCTTACCAATTGCTTTACCTACTTCAGGTAATTTACCAGGTCCGAAGATAACTAAAGCGATCACTAATATAACTATTAATTCAGGTGTTCCTATAGATCCCATATGTATCTCCTTTATATTTACTAAAACTTACATCTTTTAGTGTACATCATTATAGGCCGCCTTGTCCACATACCAGGTTATGGCCTCTTGTGAAAGTACAGCACCAGGCAATGTGCGACCAATGCGTTTGTCCCACGTTAAATCTTCATAATCTTCGCGTTGATACAATACCTTTGTCAATGCAGTACGCTTACTTTCACCAGTTACAGTAAACCAAACAGCATCGGATTTAGCTAAGAACGAGAATGTCATAGAAATGCGTTCCCATACCTTGCCATCCTCAACAGCCACTACCTCTTGATTAGCAACACGCAGTGCGTGAGAGCCTGCAAATAATCCCGCCGTATGACCATCCTCGCCTAGATCAAGCAATGCTAAATCTAAACCAGATTTCTTACAAGCCTTGAGGACATTACGAACCTCTTTCTCATATTCTTCAGCCGCTTCCACAACGGTTTTGGAATCCGTATTGATAGGTAAGAAATGAGCAGCTCCCTTTGCTTTGCATAGCAAATGAGGTTTTACGCGATTAAAGTAATTATCCTCATGTGCTTGCGGTAGAAAACGTTCATCAGTCCACAAGAAGAATATGCGTTCCCAATTGAGGCGCTCAATATATTCAGGAGAGTTAAGTAATTCTAACAAACCATTTACAACAGTGCCCCCTGTAATACCCACAACGCATGTATCGGTACGGCTAATTTCATCATTGGTGAAAGTAATGAAATCCTCTGCCAAAGCTTGGATTACATCACTAGGACTGTCATAACATTTAATTGTATCTTGAGCCATGTAATAATGACCTCCTAAAACTATTCTAATAGTACTATTATATACACTTTTGCTTCTTAATAAAAGCAAAAACCGATGTAACTCAATATATAGAGCCACATCGGTTCGAATTATATTAGTAACTGATTATAAAATACATGATATTTCATAGAATTACAAGAGAATAATTATTATTTTTGACCAAATTTAGGACGACGACGTTCTGTAAAAGCTCGTACACCTTCTTTAAAATCTTCAGAAAGGCCTAGGGAACATTGATTTTCTACTTCAAATTTCTTATATTCTTCCCAACCTACTAAGAAACTATTCCACATCATTTCTTTCATAACGCGGTAAGATTGCGCAGGGCCTTTGGCTAATTTCTCAACAAGACGTCGTGTAGCAGTCTCTAGATCCTCTGGTTCACACACCTTATATACAAAGCCCCATTCCTTACCTTTTTCAGCAGAAACAGCTTCTCCAGTCATAACAATATGCATGGCACGGTTCATACCAATGGAACGAGTCAACAAGAACAAACCGCCTGCATCAGGAACAAGACCTACATTTACGAAAGCTTGTATAAAGCGTACATTGTTAGCAGCTACTACAAAGTCTGCAGCTAACGCCATGTTGAACGCTGCACCTGCTGCAGCACCTTGAAGACTCATAATAACAGGTTTAGGTAAGCGTTTTATAGCCATAGAAATCTGAGCTACTAATTCTACGATTTCAAATAAAGACTCTGTATCGCCATCATTTACAGCGCGTTCCATTTCTGTTAAATCACCGCCAGCAGAGAATACTTTCCCCTCTGCATTAATGAGCAATGCACGAACACTTTCATCATGATGTGCATTGTCTAAGACCTCAAGGATCTCCTTACACATTTCGATGTTAAAACCATTCGCCACCGCTGGACGATTAAATGTTAACGTACCAATACCGTTATCTACTACATATTGAATTGTATTATAAATCATATGAGTTCTCCTATATGAAAATCTATTTTTCGAAAAATTTCGATTATATATTTCTATTATAGGGGAATTAAATATAGATGTAAATGTAATCTTATAATCACAATACAATACTATGTACCCTTTAGCAACCCACGTTAGTATAACAAACCTTTGGTGCGTAAGTATCGCTCAGCAACATCATGAGGTTTCTGTCCTTCCGATTCCACCTCATAGTTCATATATGACATATCCTGATCCGTAATCGTATGTGTCAATTTCAGCAATACCGCTTCTAGCTCAGGATGCTTCTTTAGCACATCCATTCTAACCACAT
>JAGZGB010000054.1 GCA_018367495.1 Veillonella sp.
AACTTTGGCTAAACGTGGTGATCTTCATGCACGTCGCCAAGTTCTTGCATACCTCATGGATGAAAGCGTAGTAAAAAAATTGTTTGATACAATTGCTCCGAAATATGCAGACCGTCAAGGTGGTTACACTCGTGTAATCAAAACTGGTCTTCGCAAAGGTGACGCTGCACCTTTGGCTATTATTGAGTTAGTTTAATCAAACTCATACGGTGTTGTAACTTATGTTGCAGCACCGTTTTTTTATTGTCAATTTTATGGTACAATCGACTAGTATAATATCGTAATATGTTAGCAGTTATCGTAAATAATGAATATGAATTGTTAACCGTCTATATAAAATTCAAGATATTATTACATTTAAATTTCATTAATAGGATATATTAAAGTAATAGTATTATGTTTATATAGGTATGATAGGTAACGTAAATAGTTCTATTTTTAAAACGAAATTGACTAGAAAGATATGAGGTTATCCATGAATAAAAAAGACATTATGATTGAGGTCAATCATATGAGTCATATTTATACTGATGAAAATGGCAATGATGTACACGCATTAAATGATGTGAGTTTATCGATCAAACGAGGAGAATTTGTTTGTATCATCGGTACTAATGGGAGTGGTAAAAGTACACTTGCGAAACATTTTAATGTACTTTTACAACCTAGTGAAGGTTATATCAATGTATGTGGCTTTGATACGCGTGACGAAGCACATATCTGGGATATACGTCAACATGTAGGTATGGTATTTCAAAATCCTGATAACCAAATTGTAGCGGCCGTTGTAGAAGAGGACGTTGCCTTTGGTCCTGAAAATCTAGGTATCCCAAGTGAGGAAATTAGAAAACGTGTTGATGCTGCCTTAGAGGCTGTTAATATGACTGAATATAGAGAACATGGTCCTCATTTATTGTCTGGTGGCCAAAAGCAACGTATTGCTATTGCTGGTGTATTGGCAATGAAACCAGATTGTATCGTTCTTGATGAGCCAACAGCTATGCTTGATCCAAAAGGTCGTCGTGAAGTACTAGAAACAGTTCATAAACTTAATAAAGAGGAAGGTATCACTATTATCTATATTACGCACTTCATGGAGGAAGCTGTTACGGCAGACCGTGTAGTAGTTATGAAAAATGGAGTGAAATTACATGATGGTACACCGCGTGAAATTTTTAGACATGTAGATACTCTAAAAGGTCTTGGACTTGATGTACCAGTGGCTTCTGAAATTGCTTTCAAATTAAATGAAAAAGGCTATGAAGTTGGTAAAAGTATTATCAATAATGAAGAGTTAGCAGAAGGTCTTAAGCATTCTAAATTGGCTAACCAATTACTAAGTAAGCATAATGTAGGAGTTAATACAATTAGTTCTCCTATTAATGAACACACAAATGTGGTAAGAGGGGAGGGCACACACTAATGGCGATTATATTAGATAATATTACCTATACTTATGGTGTAGGTACTCCATTTGAAAAGACAGCCCTTCATGGCATATCTCTTACCATTGAAAATGGTGAGTTTCTTGGCATTATAGGTCATACTGGATCTGGTAAGTCTACCTTTGTACAACATTTAAATGGTTTACTACATCCTACAACTGGAACAGTTACCGTAAATGGTATAGATATTAGTGCATCTACAGAGGAAGCCAAAAAGATGCGTCATAAGGTAGGCATGGTGTTTCAATATCCAGAACATCAGTTATTTGAGGAAACTATTGCCGAAGATATTGCCTTTGGCCCTAAAAACTTAGGGCTTAGTGCAGATGAAGTAGATGAACGCGTACGAGAGGCTATGAAATTTGTAGGTCTTGATTACAATACCTATGCAGAGCGCTCTCCATTCCATTTGTCTGGTGGTCAAATGCGTCGTGTTGCCATTGCTGGTGTAGTGGCCATGGATCCAGATTTTTTAGTTCTTGATGAGCCATCGGCCGGTCTTGACCCATTTGGTCGTGAAGAAATCTTTGAAGAAATTATTCGCCTTCATAAGGAAAAGGGCATTACGGTAATCCTTGTATCACATAACATGGAAGATATTTCTCGTATGGCATCTCGCCTTGTAGTACTTGATAAAGGTCGCATCGTTCTCGATGGACAGCCAATGGATATTTTTAATAATCATCGTGATGAATTACAGGCTGTTGGTGTAGACGTACCACCAGTATCTGTAACTATGGAGTACTTGCGTGAACAGGGCTTAGATGTATCTAATCGTGTATTATCTGTAGATGATGCAGTACAAGCCATTTTAGAAGGAGGTAGCCATGTTAAATAACATTACTATTGGGCAATACTTCCCAGGAAACTCCTTCTTGCATCGCATGGACCCTCGTGCAAAGATTATTGCTACCACTATATTCGTTGTAGCTATTTTCCTAGCGAATTCTCCTTTAGCATATGGATTAGTTGGTGCATTTACCATCTTTGCTATGTTGTTATCAAGGTTGCCATTACGATTAATGTGGTCTGCTATTAAACCTCTTTGGATTATCATCGTATTTACTCTGGGTATTCATATTTTTACGACACCAGGTACTTCACTTTTCCAATGGGGCGTTATCAATATTACTGACCAAGGGTTGGCCATGGGCCTTCAAATGGCGGCACGCTTAATTTTTTTAATCTTGTTCTCGTCCCTATTGACCTATACGACGTCGCCAATTCGTTTGACTGATGGCATTGAACATTTACTCAATCCATTCCGTTGCATTGGTGTACCTGCTCATGAATTAGCTATGATGATGACTATTGCATTGCGTTTCATCCCTACTTTATTGGATGAGACAGATCGTATTATGAAAGCCCAATCTGCTCGTGGTGCAGATTTTGTGACTGGGTCCATCATTCAACGTGCTAAAAACATGGTACCACTTTTAGTGCCATTGTTTATTAGTGCTTTTAGAAGAGCTGATGATCTAGCTATTGCCATGGAAGCTCGCTGTTATAGAGGTGGTGTTAATCGTACGCGGATGAAAGAATTACAAGTTACCTATGTAGATGTTATCGGTGTAGGGGCTGTCGTTTTGGTTACCATTGTACTTATCGTTTTATGGTGGCTTGATCTATGAGAAATATACGTATCATAGTCGCTTATGATGGTACTGATTTAGCTGGTTATCAAAAGCAACCTGACGATAAGGGCTTAACGGTGCAAGGCTGTTTAGAATATGGATTGTCAAAAATTTGCAATGAATCAATCCAAATCTACGGTGCTTCTAGAACTGATGCAGGTGTACATGCAAAGTATCAAGTATGTACGTTCCAAACATCTGGATCTATACCGGCAGAAAATATTCCTCGTGCTATGATTGCTCATATCCCAAAGGATATAGTTGTTCTGGACGCGGTGGAAATCCCTCTAGATTGGAAGCCACGGTGGAATATATATGGTAAGGAATATGTATATACAATCCATAATCAAGTCATTGCTAATCCTTTGACAAAACGATATCATTGGCACGTTAAGAAACCTCTTAATATTAATCTCATGCAAGCTGCTGGTAATAAACTAGTAGGTACTCATGATTTTACAACCTTAAAGGGAACGAATTCAACGCCTGCTGATCCAGTAAAGACTATTATGGGAATCCATGTAGAGGCAGAAGGACCTCATGTTACAATTTCTGTAGTGGGTGATGGTTTCCTATACCACATGGTTCGCAATATTGCAGGACTCCTCGTAGATGTAGGCCTTGGTAGACGCAAGGTTGAGGATATTAAGGGCTATTTAGCCGCTAAAGATCGTCGTGTAATAGGAAAAACGGCACCAGCGCAAGGTTTGTGCTTAGAGGAAATCTTCTTTACCGAAGAACGGCAGCAAGAGGTGTTACAGAATAAATATTCTATATAATTTTATATAGAATTTACTGTTATAATACATTTAAAACGATAACTATTAATACTAAAAGGATACTACTTAATATGTAGTATCCTTTTCTCTTATAATTTTTAGTTATAATACCTTAGTTTATACCTATGATTATGTGAAATGATACATTGTAAACCTAAAATATAAATGATACAATGTCGATGTAAGACAGGTTCGTACTATATATTTATAGTAAAATAGTAAAGTAGACTCTTGTCAGCAGTATAATTTTTATCCTAAGGAGGGTGAATCTCTTGCAAAAACGTAAAGATTTTATCTGGAAAATGGGCGGCCAACAAGGTGAAGGTATTGAGAGTTGTGGCGAAATCATGGCAACAATACTTGCTAAAGAAGGCTATTCCTTGTATAGCCAACGTTTATTTGCATCTCGTATCAAAGGTGGTCATACAACATTTGCGTTGCGCGTTGCATTAGAACAAGTTATGTCCATTGGTGAAGGCGTAGACTTCTTGCTGTCTCTTGATCAAGAAACAGTTGATATGCATGGTTCTGAAGTTCGTGAGGGCGGTTACATCATCTGTGACAGCAAAGTAAATCCTGACTTCTCTAAATTTGAAGGTACAAAGGTTAATTGCTTGTCCTTGCCAATCTCTGAAACAGCAATGAAACAAGGTTCCTTGTTGATGCGTAATATCGTAGCACTTGGTATGTCTGTAGCACTTCTTGGTTTTGATACTAAGATGTTTAAAGATGCGATTGCTGCTAAATTTGCGAAAAAATCCCAAGAAATCGTGGATAAAAACTTAGCTGCCTTTGACGATGGTCATAGCCTTGTAATGGAACAATTGGGCGATGTGGAAATCGATACATTGCCAGCTCCTGGTAAGAAAGATCAAATGTTCTTATTAGGTAATGAAGCATGTGCTTTAGGTGCTATTGCTGCGGGCTCCCGTTTCATGGCATCTTATCCTATTACTCCAGCATCTGAAGTAATGGAATATATGATTAAAAATATGGATAAATTGGGTGCTACAATCGTTCAAACAGAGGACGAAATCGCAGCATGCATGACAGCTATGGGCGGTGTATACGCAGGTGTTCGTGGCTTTACATGTACTTCTGGCCCTGGGCTTTCTTTGATGGCTGAATCCTTATCCATGGCTTCCATGGCTGAATTGCCGATGGTTGTTATCGATGTTCAACGTTCTGGCCCATCTACAGGTATGGCGACAAAGGTTGAACAATCCGATATTGATGCGGCTTGCTACAATGCACATGGCGATTATTCTGGTATCGTAATTTCTCCAACATCTATTGAAGAGTGCTTCTATGAAATTCAAAAAGCTTTCAACTTGGCAGAAATGTACCAATGTCCAGTTATCTTCATGCCTGATTTACAACAAGGTTTGAATAAACAATCCGTTCCTTCCTTCGATTTGAACCGTGTACCTATTAACCGCGGTAAAATGATGAAAGAAGCTGATCTTCCTACATTGGAACAACCTAATTACTTTAAACGCTTTGAATTGACTGAAGATGGTATTTCTCCACGTACAATTCCTGGTATGAAAAATGGTCTATTCCTTTCCACAGGTCTAGAACATAATGAAGAAGGTAAACCAGCGGAAGCACCTACAATGCACGTAGCGCAAACTGATAAACGTTTCCGCAAATTGGAAACTGTAGCTGATAACTATGAACCATTCTTGAACAATGCTAAATACGATGAAGCAGATGTTCTCGTTGTAGGTATGGCTTCTAGCCGTGGTGCTATCGAAGAAGCTGTTGCTGAATTCGATCAAGAAGGTGTTAAAGTTAACCACTTACAATTGCGCTTGATTAAACCATTCCCAGCAAAACAATTACAACCATTCATGGATGCTGCGAAAAAAGTGGTTATCGTTGAGCATAATGCAACAGGTCAATTGACTAACTTATTTAAAATCAACATGCATAAGAAATCTAAAATTTCCAGCTGCTTGAAATACGATGGTAATCCATTCACAAAAAGTTATGTGAAAAATGCGATTAAGGAGGTCCTATAATATGACAACAGCTAAAGATTACAGAAACGATATTCGTCCTAACTGGTGTCCAGGCTGTGGCCATTATGGGGTTCAAGCAGCGATTACTGACGCTGTAGTAGCGAAAAATATTCCACCAGAAAAATTAGCAGTAATTTCCGGTATCGGTTGCTCTAGCCGTATCGGTGGTTATTTCTACGCATATGGCGCTCATACAACTCATGGTCGTGCGCTTCCTTACGCACAAGGTGTTAAACTTGCTAATCAAGACTTAGAAGTTATCGCTTGCTCTGGTGATGGCGATGCGTTCGCTATTGGTATGGGGCACACTATTCATGCTTTTAAACGTAATGTAAATATGACATACATTGTAATGGATAACCATGTATATGGTTTGACTAAAGGTCAAGCATCCCCTCGTTCCGATATTGGTTTTGTTACTAAAACAACTCCTCGTGGGGCGTTTGAATCTCCATTGTCCGTTTGTGAAACTGCAATTGCTGCTGGTGCAACCTTTGTAGCACAAGGTTATATGATTAACCGTGCACAACTTGTAGACTTGATTCAACAAGCAATGGATCATGAAGGTTTCTCCTTCATCAACGTATTCAGCCCATGTGTTACATACAATAAACATAACAGCTATGACTGGTTCAAAGAACATTTGGTAGAATTGCCAGAAGGTTATGACTCAACAGATCGTGCAGCAGCACTTAAAACATTGGGTGAAACTGATGGCTTGGTAACAGGTGTTATCTATCAAGATACTACTAAACCTTCCTTCGAAAAAGCTATGGCTGCAGCAAATGGTGGCCCACATCCTCGTCCATTGACAGAAGATGTAGTAAAACCAGATCAAGCGCTATTTGATAGCCTTTGCAATCAATTTAAATAATCTTATTTAAATTGGATTATTTATGATCTATGCCCCTCTTTACTGGATGTCCAGCAAAGAGGGGCTTTTATATTATGGCATTATGAATAGTATAATTACTTTATATTGCTATGAATAACTATGGTTATTTTGTTGTATTATGGATAGTATTATTACTTTACGGAGTTTTTCTTACTTGATATACTAATTTATAATTTAGAATGTCTATAGAATATTATTCAGAATTACAAAGTTAAGATACGATTCGTGATGCAATGCAACAAAACTCTTACTTGCAAAAAGAAATTACTGCAGCTAGAACATGAAGGGGATACTATGAAGTCTTATGAAAAAGGGATTAGCTTGTCTATTTGGAGCTTGAGCTGGCCTATATTTATTGAAGTATTCCTGCAGTTGTTAGTGGGGAATATTGACCAATTGATGATGAGCCATTACTCACCTGAAGCTGTGGCGGCGGTAGCTAATGCAAATCAAATTTTGAATATCTTTATTATGCTCATCATTGTAATGAGCACAGCTACGACGATTTTGATCGCTCAATATTTAGGGGCCCGGAATCAGTCGAAACTATCAGAGGTGTGTACGGTTAGCTTGGTACTGAATTTTTTCTTCTCATCTATAGCGGCCGTATTCTTTATCACCTGTCATAAATGGATCTTTACGTGGCTTGGTATTCCGCCAGAAACGATGAGTGATACATCTGTATACACAACCATCGTGGCAGCAGGATTACCCATCCAGGCCATGTACTATGCATTGGTAGCTGTATTTAGGGGGCATTCATTAACACGTATTACCATGTATATTGCATTGGTTATGAATGTTATCCATATTGTAACTAACTATATATTGATATTTGGCCATGGTCCAATACCAAGCCTAGGTGTATTAGGGGTATCAGTTTCCACCTGGTTATCTAAGGTGGTTGGACTCGTAATTATCGGCTATGCATTTAAGAAGTTGCTTACTTTAGAGGTGAGCTTTACATTCTTAAAACCATTTCCGTGGCATACGATTAAGTCTCTACTGAATATCAGTGTTCCCTCTGGTGGTGAAACCTTGAGCTATCAGTTATCTCAGACAACGATTATGAAAATGGTCAATATTTTGGGGTTAGCTGTTATTAATACAAAGGTGTATGTATCTGTTATAGCCATGCTTTGCTATGTATATACTATAGCACTAGCAAATGCGTCTCAAGTTATTGTGGGTTACCTAATGGGGGCTAAACGGCAGGCTGAGGTGACAAATCGTGTATGGCATTCTATGTTTTTAGCCATTGCTATTAGTGTAGGCCTGGCTACGTTCTTTTATAGTACCAGTGATATTGTACTATCCGTATTTACTACGGATCCAGAAATTCTATTGTTAGCACATAGTGTTTTGCTGGTTGAGATTTTCCTTGAGTTAGGGCGTGCCGTTAACATTGTTATGGTTGGCTGCTTACAAGCAGCAGGGGATATTAGGACACCGATGCTCGTAGGCATTTTTGGCATGTGGCTATGCGCCGTACCATTGTCCTATCTATTTGGTATTTACTGGGAATGGGGGCTCGTAGGCATTTGGATTGCCATGGCTGCTGATGAAATTTTACGCGGATTATTATTTGTATATCGCTGGTATAGTGGTAAATGGAAAAATAGACATCTCATTGAGGTGTAGTTTTATATTTTTCTGATTGCCGTTAATTATTTAGTAGTTTGTAAATGTAGTTAGCCTTACATTGAAGCGTGTAAGGCTAACTATTTGTGAAAGCAGGTTTATATGAGTAAGACAGTAGGTATTATTGGCTTAGGACTATTAGGTGGTTCGTTGGCAAAGGCTTTAAAGGCTTATACTGATTATGAGGTAGTGGGCTATGCGCGTCGTCAAGAGGTTTGTGATGCGGCTATTCAAGATGGTGTTGTGAATGCTGCTTGGACTGAGGTAGAACCATTGATTGATAATTCTGATATTGTCGTATTTTCTTTGCCACCGGATACAAATGCAAGACTATTTACAGAAACGGCACATCTCTTTAGACCAGGACAAGTTGTGACCGATGTGTCTAGTGCAAAGGAAAACTTTGTACGAGCTGTATATAGTTCTATTCCAAAAGGGACTATTTTTGTATCTATTCATCCTATGGCGGGCTCTGAAAAAGGTGGCTATGAAGTGTCTCATAAAAACCTATTTAAAGGTATGGGTTGGATTGTACTAGAGGATAAGGCCTCTGATGTATATAGTGAGGAAGTAGCTCAAGAGCTAGCTGAAATGGGGCGTGCTGTAGGATCACGTATTGAGTTCGTCGATATCTATGCTCACGATGCATATTTAGCCATGGTTAGCCATATGCCACATTTATTGGCATCCATTTTAACTCAAGTTTCTGGTGGTGATGAACTAGGCGAGTTGCGTATGAAATTATCCGCAGGGGGCTTTAGAGACTGTACGCGTGTAGCCGGCGGTTTGCCATCTATGTGGCGCGAAATCATCTACGGAAATAGAGATAATGTAATCGAAGGGCTTTCACAGATCGAATCTGAAATTCAACACGTAAAAGAGATACTTTCACAAGAAGACGAAGGTCAAGCTTTAGAATCCTATCTTGAACGAGGGCGAGAAATCCGCGGTAAATTACCATATTTAACAGGACAAATAAAGAATAGCTAATGGTAAATAACGATTAGGCATTGTGTTATTAACAAATCAGAATTAATGCAGTATGATAGTATATAGATACAATTGTGTAGCTAAAGTTACATTATTGAAATAGTAAGATGTGTATACTAAAACTAGTAAAGAAGATACATACAATATATATTATTTAGTTAAGGGAGAAATAATGAGTTTGTTAGAAGAAACCTGTGGCACTATTATAGGTCGCAGTCATGAGATTGAACAACATATAATTGATAGTTGGAATGTAGGATCACCTATAGAGCAATATGGTCGACTTGTAAATGTGGTAGCTCAATATGGGGCAGCTACGAATCAAGACTCTGTTACCATTCCTAAGCCATGTATGATTATCGCATCTGCAGACCATGGTGTGGCAGATATGGGGGTAAGTGCGTACCCAAAGGAAACAACTATTGGAATGACGCAAAACTATCTCATTCCTAAAGGGGCTGGTGCTAACTCCTTAGCTAATTATTGTGGCGCTCAAATGGAAGTTATTGACATGGGCGTTGATGCGGATATGAGTTGGGTTCCAGGATTGCGTAGTCATAAGCTTGGAATGGGTACAAAAAACTTTGCAGAAGAACCGGCTATGACGCGTGAGCAAGCTATAGAAGGTATTGAAACAGGTATCCGTCTTGTAAAAGAGAAAATCGATGAAGGCTTTAATGTCTTTTTAGTAGGAGAAATGGGAATTTCCAATACTACAGCTAGTGCTCTTATGACGGCTAAATTTGCAGGACTCACTGCGGAGGAGGCGACAGGTCGCGGTACTAATATTTCTGATGAACGTCTTAAATTAAAGCAACGCATTGTACATGATGTATTAGAAAAATATAAAGATATTCCGAAGGACGATGCTATCGGAATCCTTGCGGCTGTAGGGGGCTTTGAATTTACCTGTATCGTAGGTGTTATTTTAGGCGCTGCAGCTAATAAGGCACTTGTTATTATTGATGGTTTTAATACATCCGCTTGTGCATTGGTGGCCAAAACATTGGTGCCACAGGCGATGGATTATGTGATGGCGTCTCATTTATCTGCTGAAAAAGCGGCTAAATCGTCATTAGAAAATTTAGGGCTTGAAGCTTATGTTGATTTAGGTTTATGTCTTGGTGAGGCCTCTGGCGGCTCCATTCAAATGGGGATGCTTGACCTTGCTGTTCATATGTATTTGGCTGTTACAGGAGGTAAGGCATGAGAACTTTTACAATCGAACCATTACATGCGCCATCCATGGAAGCATGCCGATTACGTATTGATAATTTAACAAAACCTATTTACAGTCTTGCTACGTTAGAGTTAATAGCAGAACGTTTTGCAGGTATTCTGGCAGATCCTAAACCTAATCACTTGCGTCATGGTGTGCTCATTGTGGCATCGGATCATTTGGTAGATGGGCCTCAAAATAGTCAACATGGTTGTGAAAGTTATGAGGTTATCAAGCGTTTTAGTGTAGGTAGAACGGCTACGCAAGGTGCGGCATCTAAGTTACATGCAGCTGTGCACGTTGTAAATGTAGGCCTTGAACGAGACACAACGGATTTAACAAATATTGACCAAAAGGTTATTCGTAGGGGTTCCCACTTTTTCGGTGTAGAACCAGTTATTTCTTATGATGAATTAGAAGAAGCTCTTGAATTAGGTTTTAATTATGCTGATAAACTACATGATGATGGATTACAAGTCGTTGCTATTGGTAATATCGGTGAACGGGCATTTCTTGATTCTCTCGTAACGACTGCAACTATAACAGGTTGTGAATTTAGCGATATTCTTGTTCATACTGAATGTGGCCCTACTATTGAACAGCGAGCGGCTCATATTCATTCTTTTGTAGATCGTTTTAATATCGCTGTTGATGATTGGTCTGCTTTGAGTGAAAGCGAGCGCCGTGATGCGGTATTGCATTTACTTCATATTGCAGGAGGTTTAGATATTGCATTCTTAACAGGCTTTATCTTAGGTGCTGCTAGTCATCGTATGGCTATTGTTTTTGATAATGCCGTAACAGGTGCTGCTATATTGGCTGCTGTTACCATTGAGCCATTAGTAAAAGACTATGTATTCCCATCGGCTGCCTATGAGGAACCAATTCATAAGGAACAATGTCGATTCCTTGGAATAAAACCATGTTTACACTATAATTTACAAATTAATGAAGCATTGGGTTCCACAATGGGTCTATCTATTATCGATGCATCCATGCATATGTTAAATGATATGAAAACCTTCGTGGAAGCTGAGGTAAAAGCGGCTGAAGATGGTGCCGGTAAAGGTAGACAAAAGAATAAAGAGTAATCTATATAAACGAGGGGTTATTAAATCCCTCGTTTTATATATTTTATGTTCGATTATGGAAAATTAACTGAGAATTTCATGGAAAAACCATTGACACTATATGTGTAAATTGATATTATTATAGGGCAGTCAGGACAGACTTAAATTCTTCTTGACGACAGATTGATGATTATGTTATATTAATTATCGGTTCTGTATGCGGGAATAGCTCAGCGGTAGAGCACCGCCTTGCCAAGGCGGGGGTCGCGAGTTCGAATCTCGTTTCCCGCTCCATACATT
>JAGZGB010000055.1 GCA_018367495.1 Veillonella sp.
AAATGTTCCGAGACGCCGGAGTGGCGGAATGGCAGACGCACTTGACTCAAAATCAAGCGGGTAACACCGTGTGGGTTCAAGTCCCACCTCCGGCACCAATTTTAGGCGGTAAGACTTTTGTCTTACCGCCTATTTTTTATATATTTATATTTATGAATTAATATACGAATGTATATATTTTTGTTAGCTTGAGGTGATAATATGGATCAAGGTGTGATTGATTATATTGCTAATGTTTTTGATATACCAAAGCTTGCACAACCTGTAAGTGCTGTCCAAATGCCTTTACCGTTAACACGATTGGCTGAGATACCATTAGATAGTTCTGTTAATCAGTGCCAAGGCTTTTGTTATAACTCAAAGAAAGATGTATTTGTCCTCGCATGTATAAATGCTGATAACACAAAGCAAATTATTTATGAAATTAATCCTACAACGTTGCAAGTAGTTGCTAAGTATGAATATAGTCAAAAACGTTTGTTAGGTCATATGAATACTTTAACATATAATCCGAATAACAATCGTTACTATACGACTAATGCTGTTGTAGATGGATATATTGTTACACCTATTGAAGCTGATAGTATGATTGTTGAGGTACCTATTAAATTAAAAGAAAAGGTATTTAATTTTGCCTATGATAAAGAGCGTAACGAATATGTATCGATTGTGCCTTTAACAAACTCTCATCGTACTATTAACTACTATGACTCTAATTTTAATAAGATAAAAACCTATAAGATTGATGCAGAGCATACAGATTTAAATAATAATGGCGCTTATGCTGCCAATGGTAATACTATTTTTACAACCTTAACGACTTTTGTCTTTATTGATGATGAAGGAGTAGTGAAGAATATAAGCTCTTATACGTCGGGGATGGAAGTAGAGGATATGGATTATCGTAATGGTCAGATGTATGTGGCGGTTAACCGTAACGGTAAGGTAGAAATTTATAGTCTACCCACATTACCACTCTCTGTAAATGCCTAGATATTATCTATGTTTTTATCCACTTTAAGAGTGTATAATATAAATGTTAGGTTGATTTAGGAGTTATTATGAAATTAGGGAATGATATTATAGAAATTGACCGCATCCGTCAAGCTATAGAGAAATCGCAATCATTTCGTGATCGTGTGTATACGCCTCATGAGATTGATTATTGCGAAAGCCGAAAGAAGGGTTGTTATGAGTCTTATGCTGGCATATATGCTGCAAAAGAGGCTTTCATTAAAGCGTTAGGAACGGGAATGCGTCATGGATCATGGCAAGATATAGAAATTGGTCATGATGAATTAGGGGCTCCCTTAATTCGTTTACAAGATACCTTCAAAGAAATTTATGAAATATCAGGCTATACTAATTTACATGTGTCAATAAGTCATTGCAAAGCATATGCAATGAGTACAGTTATACTTGAAGGAGCATAAGATGAAAATATTAACAACGGAAGATGCTCGATTTATAGATCAAGAGGTTCCTAAACAGATAGGTGTTTCTTTAGAAATTTTAATGGAAAATGCAGGACGTGGCATCGTAGATGCTTTGTGGGGCGAGTATGACTTGTTTTCATTAGATACAGCACACTCTATTAACAGTTTTGTTCTATTTATCTGTGGTACAGGAAACAACGGAGCCGATGGTCTTGTAGCAGCCCGTCATCTATTAGAGCAAGGTGTACCTGTGCAGATTGCTATAGTAGGGAATATAAGCCGATGTAGTGACTTATTTAGAGTTCAATTAGAACGTTGTGAATCAATGGGTTGTATCATCGATATGTATGATGAATTTAATGATTGGTCAAATGTATCCATCGTTGTAGAAGGCATTATGGGAACAGGGTTAGCTGGACGTCTTCGAGATACGACAATAGATATATTACACGATATAGATACCATGCGTAGTCAATATAATTTTGATTTATGGGCTATTGATGTACCTGCAGGTTTAGATGCATCTTCTGGTCAAATTTCAGAGGGAACATTGGAGTATGATTATACGGTTACCTTTGGCGCTATTAAACAAGGCTTGTTATTGTATCCTGGTAAGGTTGTAGGGGGAATCGTTATTGTGGCACCTCTAGGGGCGCCTTGGCAACAAGTGTTAGTTAATCGTGATAGTACGTTAACGATTGATTCAGATTTAGCAGCAACACTAATTAATTATCGCATTCCAATGGCTCATAAGGGTGTGAATGGGAATACATTAATTCTCGGTGGTTCTAGTGATATGGTAGGAGCCCCTATGTTGGCTGCAGAAGCTGCTGTTCATAGTGGCGCGGGTAAAGTTACATTAGGTGTTCCAGAGGCAATTAAACGAGTAGTACAAGGACGTATTATACCGGAAGTGATGGTTACTTCTATCAATGAAAATCACTCTCTTTATGAAGGCCGTCAAGTAGTTGCTATTGGCCCCGGTTTGGGACGTACAATAGATATTCCGGATTTAGTAAATCATGTTATTGATTGCTATGAAGGTGGTCTAGTCATTGATGCTGACGCGTTATATGCATTAGGTCATGTGGGATCTGTAGATAAAGATGCGTTGCGAGATGGTAAGGTTGAGTCTATATATAAGATGGAACAACAGTTACCATATTGCGTGATGACACCTCATTTAGGTGAATTTAGTAGACTTATTGATTTGCCAATAAAATGGATTGAACGTCACTATATTGCATTGGCACGAGCATTTGCTAAGGCTCATCAGGTAGTACTTGTTCTAAAAGGAATTCCTTCTGTTGTGGCACTACCTGATGGTACAGTATATGTTAATACTATCGGAAACGCTGGTATGGGAACTGGTGGTATGGGGGATGTATTAACCGGAGTCATTGCAGGCTTTATCAGCCAAGGCTATTCCTTACAGGATAGTGCCATTTTAGGGGTTTATGTACATAGCCGCAGTGCAGATATACTAAGTGATACGAAAACTTGGGGATATACACCTAGTGATGTAAGTACTTCTATAGGCTGTGTCATTAGTGAATTATTGGGAGAATAAGGATGACAAATAAAATACAACGCTTTATAGCTTTTTTATTAGTGCTATGTATTCCAATCTTTGCAATTGCAGGATGTACGAATAAAGATGTAGTTAATGCTGCATCTCAGACTAGTTCTAGTACAAATGAAGGCTATTCTATCGATACTAAGCAAACGAACCCTGAAGGTCATCTAGACGTATATATGTTAGATATCGGTCAAGGGGATGCTATACTGCTTAAGGTTGGCGATGAATATAGTATGATTGATACAGGTGACATAGAGCATCGTGAAAATATTGTAGCTCAGCTAAAATCTATGGGTGTTACTAAGTTAAAAAATATTATCATTACACATCCACATGCTGATCATATGGGTGGCTTCTATGCTATTGCGAAAGCTATGCCCATTGAACATGTGTATGATGATGGCATTTCTGTTGATAATAATATGTATAAAACCTATGAAAAATGGATTGATAAAAATAAAATCCAACGCTCCACATTGCGTAGTGGAGATGTAGTTGATTTTGGTCACGGTGCTGTATTTCTAGTATATGCACCATGGGAGGAACCTTTAACAGATAAAAAAGGGGCTCCAGATCTTAATAATAACTCTATTGTAGGTAAATTAATTTTTGGTAAATTCTCTATGCTCTTTACTGGTGATGCAGAATTACAAGAAGAGAAAAAACTCATAAAAGAGCAGAACTCTAGACTGTTTGCTCGCATTCTTAAGGTAGGACATCACGGTTCTCGCACAAGTAGCTCTGAAGATTTTTTGAAATCTATAAAACCAGAAAGTGCATTAATTTCGAATGGCATGTATAATAGTTATGGTCATCCTCACGATGTAACATTACGTCGCTTGCAGGAGAATAATATTGCCATTTACCGTACAGATACGATGGGACGTATTCACATTAGTACGGATGGGAATGAATGGCAAATTACAACTGAACGTTAGTGTTGATTATATAGCACAAAAAATAATTTCAAGCAACTGATTTTTGTGAGTACTATATAAGGACTTTGTATAGTAATATGTGTAATCGGCATACTAATCTTCATGTTTATATGAAATAATCTATCTATAATCTAACATTAGTTTATGGATAGATTGGAACGATGAGACTTTGATTCACAAAGATATCATCGACTCATCTCTATGGTTTGGACACTACGTATGTCAGTTAGATTGGAGTGAATGTATTGCGTAAACTATTTTTTTTGTGCCTTGCTATCTTGATGGCGATACCACTATTCTTGACTCAAGCAAAGGCAGCTAATCTTGAAGATGCTCGATGGGTGACACGAACTGATGCACCGGTACCATATGTTCGTATGGTGATGGATTTATCAGCACCGGTGAAAGCGTCTGCATCGATTAGCAAAGATGGGAAAACTACGACTGTTACCTTAAAGAACACAAAGCTAAAAACTGCTAAAGCAAATATTAATATGGACTCTAGCATAGCTAGTTCTGCTAGACTCACAGAAGATGGCAGAGATGTGAAGGTAACAATCAAGACACCTTCATCTATCGATACGAGTGATGTAAAGGTATTTTCCTTGAAGAAAGATACGGTTACTAAGAAACCGTATCGCATCGTTGTAGATGTACAGAAAAAAGGTGTGGCATCTAAACCTGCTTATTATGGTAAGCGTCCATCTCCTTCTGCACATCCTGCGAAAAATATGCCTACAGGATCCGGCAATTATTCTATTAGCGGTGGTCTATCTGGTAAAACAATTACTATTGACCCAGGTCATGGTGGTAGTGATTCTGGTGCCGTTGGACCAAATGGTGTACAAGAAAAGAATATTACACTACCGATTTCTATGTACTTGAAAAAAGCTCTAGAAAATCGTGGTGCTAAAGTACTTATGACTCGTACTACAGACGTAGATGTATATGGTCCTAATGCAAGTGGTGTTGATGAATTGGGTGCTCGTGTTAATGTAGCAAATCGCAGCAATTCTGATGCTCTTATAAGCGTTCATATTAACGCTTTTAACAACCCAAGTGTTGGTGGTATTGCAACATACTACTATACTAAAACAGGTAATGATGCTCGTTTAGCACAAAAGGTACAATCTCAAATTGCTAGTGTTCCAGGTTTTAATGGTGACCGAGGCATTCAAGAAGGTAACTTATATGTGTTGAGACATTCCAACATGCCTGCAGTTCTTGTAGAGCTTGGTTTTATTTCCAACCCTAATGAGGAACGTATATTGCAATCTCCTCAAACACAAGAAGACTTTGCTAATCGCATTGCTAATGGTATTGCTAGTTACTTTGGAGGTTAATCGATGAAATTACGTAAACAAGTTCTGTTGATCCTCTGCGTAGGTTTGCTTGCATTTGCAGCGGGGTGTACACCTAATCAAGCACCTACAACAGGTAAAAGTGAACCTGTGCAAGAGACGAAAGTCAATAAGGATGCAGAAACAACAAAAGCATCTCAAGAAATGGTTAAGATGGCCTTCTTTGTGCCAGCAGGGGATGGTTCAGGGGTAACACAATCAACCGTTGAGATGGAGGCGGATAAAGTAACGCCTAAAGCGGCTCTTCTAGCGATGTTAAAAGCTGATAGAGCACAAAAGTATCCAGTATTCTCTAAGAATATTGAAATCACATCCGTTACTGTAAAGGATGGCATTGCTTCTGTAGAGGTGAATGACGCTTTTGTAAAAGGTGATGGAGGGGACTTAGCTGTTAAATTACAAATGGCTGCCATTGTAAATACATTGACATCTTTCGATAATATTAATGGTGTTCTCTTCGTTAGCAATGGTAAAAAGGTTACTACAGTAGGCTCCTTTGATACGAAAGATCCTGTTAAACGGATGACAAACCTAATTAAAAAATAATTATGTTAGGCTCATGGATAGCAGATAGTTGATATATCAACTATCTGCTATTTTTGTTGTCTTTTATATATGTTACAATACAATATGTATACTAATCGGAAGCCAGGTGATGAGATGCAATTAAAAGATGTAGGGGAATTTAATTTCATTCGCCACATTCAAGACAATACTATACATGATCCAAACACTGTGATTACAGGGATTGGTGATGACTGTGCAGTATATAGTACTACAGATAAAACAGATCAACTTATTAGTACTGATACGATGGTGGAAGGGGTCCATTTTAGCTTTCATTATATGATGCCTTATGATGTAGGTTATCGTCTCATGACGGCTAATTTAAGCGATATAGCTGCTATGGGTGGAACGCCAAGGCAGATTGTTTTATCTGTTGCTGCACCAGAACATATTGATACTGCTATACTTGATGAAATTTATCGAGGCATAAAAGATCAATGTAAAAGATATCATCTTAATATACTTGGTGGTGATACTGTGCGTACGGAAGGACCTATGGTATGGACGGTTACCATTATAGGTGATGTTCCTACTGGTTCTGCTATTATGCGCAGTGGTGCAAAGGTTGGAGATGTTGTAGGCATTACAAATTATGTAGGTTATGCTGCTACAGGTTTGGGAGCCTTATCATATAATTTAGAAGGCTATCATATGACGAAGGTTGGTCATCAACGTCCAGATCCTCAAATTGAACTAGGTCAACAATTGAGACAACTAGGAATTCATAGTATGAATGATATTAGTGATGGTCTTGGTAGTGAGTTAAACGAAATTGCAACGGCTAGCAATGTATCTATTGTGATAGAGGAACAAGCAATACCACTCCATGAGGAAACCTATGAATTAGCTCAGTATTTGCATACTCACCCAGTGGATTATGCATTGTATGGTGGTGAGGACTTTCAACTGGTATTTACGGCACCTAAATCATTACTTCCTGAATTAGAAAAGTTAGGTGGCATTACAATCATTGGTGAAGTTGTATCTGGACCAAGTCAGGTTCAGATGGTAACAACTGATAAGATGATTAAGACCATAGAAGCGAAAGGATATAATCATTTTCATGAATCATAAGGCACAGGTTCAATTAGAGACACATACAGTAGAAGATACACAACAATTTGGGCATTTATTAGGCAAATGGGTCAAAGAAAGTAGCAATCCTTTATGTATCGCCTTAATTGGTGATTTAGGGACAGGAAAAACACATCTATCCCAAGGCATTGCTAAAGGTTTTGGCATTACTGAGGAGATTACGAGTCCTACTTTTGCCATCATGAATACTTATGAGGTTGATAGAACACATTTATATCATTTTGATGTCTATCGTTTAGATGATATTAGTGAATTAGAAAATATTGGCTTCTACGAATATACAGAGGATTGTGTATCCATTGTGGAATGGGCTGATAAATTTTCTGAAGAATTACCAGATGAAACATTATGGATATACTTAACTCGTATTGATGACACAAGTCGATCCATAACATTAAGCAGTGAGTATCTTTCAGAAGACAACTTAGTAGAAATAGGAGGCCCATATGTGGTTAGGAATTGAGACAAGCTCACTTGTATCAAGTGTGGCCTTAATGGATAAAAAAAGCTTGATTGGTGAATTAACTATTCAAGCTGGATTAACTCATTCTGAACAACTGATCCCTCATATTGACATGTTATTGCGTGCCTCTCAAGTTAAAATGAATGAGTTAAACGGTATTATAGTTAGTATCGGTCCAGGTTCTTTTACGGGTTTGCGTATTGGCATGGGTACAGCAAAAGCAATGGCTTATGCCTTACAAATTCCATTATATGGGGTCATGACTATGGATAGTTTAGCTCATAACGTAGCCAATACAGACCGTACAATTTGTACTATTATCGACGCTCAGAAAAAGCATGTATATGCCGGATTGTATCGATATGAAAATAATGAACTAGTATGTAAAGAAGAACCTTTTGTAATTGCTGCGAGTGATTTATTAGAAAAATTCAGAGAAACTAAGGAAGCTGTACTATTCTTAGGTGATGGTATCAAGCGTATTGAAAAGCTTTTGGATGAAAGTGATACGAACTTGACCATTTTAGACATTTCTCAATGTATTCCAAAAGCCAGTTCATTACTCATAGCAGGACGAGAATTCATAGAGCGTGAAGAGACATCTGATCCTATGGATTTGGTTCCTTATTATATCCGTCGTTCTGAGGCTGAGGTATTGTGGGAAGAACGACACAAGGATAATCCTGAAATGTTAAACCAAAATCCTACAGTTGTAGTGACTGAAGCAGCAGGTGCAGAGTAATGGAGATTCGTTTAGCAACCATAAATGATGCTCAAGCTATTTATGATATAGAACAACAGTCTTTTTCTGTTCCATGGAGTTTGGAATCAGTTACTGCAGAACTTGAAGGGGCAGATAATAAACTGTACATGGTTATTTGTGAAGATAATAGTATTGTTGGTTATGCAGGGGCATGGCTCGTATACGATGAAGGTCAAATAACTAATATTGCCATTATTCCTTCTGCTCGTAGCAAGGGATATGGTTCAAAACTTACTAAACAATTAATAGATGAATGTTTGAAGAGAGGTATGCATGAAATCTTCTTAGAGGTACGCATATCTAATTTGCCTGCCTTGGCAATGTATAGAAATTTAGGATTCACTGTAAAAGGAATACGTAAAGACTATTATTCAGAGCCAAAAGAGGATGCTTATATTATGTCTCTCGTATCAGAGGAAATAGAATGAGTATATACACATTAGCCTTGGAAAGTAGTTGTGATGAAACATCTGCATCCGTCCTAAAGGATGGACGCACCGTTTTATCCAATGTTATTTCTAGCCAAGTGCCTATTCATAGAAAATTTGGTGGCGTTGTGCCAGAGATTGCTTCACGTCATCATATAGAACAAGTTATACCTGTTATAGATCAAGCATTGCATGATGCAAATGTAACTTTAAAGGATATCGACCATATTGGTGTTACCTATGGACCAGGATTAGTAGGTGCTCTATTAGTGGGGGTTGCTGCTGCGAAGGGATTATCCTTTGCTACAGGTATTCCTTTGGTACCAGTTCATCATATGGAAGGCCATATTTTTGCGAATTTCTTAGCTAATCCTGAATTGGAACCGCCATTCTTGAGCCTCGTTGTATCTGGTGGTCATACAATGCTAGTCCATGTAAAAGGTTATGAAGAGTTTGATATCCTTGGTCAGACTCGCGATGATGCTGCTGGTGAAGCATTTGATAAAATTGCTCGTGTTATGGGGTTCCCGTATCCCGGTGGACCTCACATCGATGCTCTAGCTCTTGAAGGTAATCCAGATGCTATTGAATTTCCAAAGGCGTTGAGTGAGCCGGGTAATTTTGAATTTAGCTTTAGTGGATTGAAATCTGCAGTGTTAAATTACTTAAATAGCAAGCAACAAAAGAATGAACCTATTCATCAAGCCGATGTAGCCGCATCTTTTCAAAAGGCTATTGTTGATGTATTAGTTGAAAAAACGAAAGATGCAGCTCATACATTAGGTGAAACGCGTATTACCATTGCGGGTGGCGTATCTGCTAATAAGGGGTTACAACAAGCCTTAGAGGTTATGTGTAAGGAAGAAGGCTTTACATACTATAAGCCTCATAAAATCTTATCTACTGATAATGCGGCAATGATTGGATGTCGTGCTTATTACATGGCACAAGCTGGTAAATTTGCCGATTTAACATTGAATGCAAAACCAAGTGTAGAAATTGGTCATGTATCTTGGAAAGAGGATTGATTGTGGATATTGGTCAAGATATTTTGAATACAACACCATTAGGTCCCTTACAAACCTCATTACTTGAGCATATTAGTAAACTTATATCCTTTGGCGAGTCGTTGACACGCCAAAGGATACAGATTTTTACGCCTCTCTTAGAGAAATCACAAGGTGATATGCAGAAATGTACTGATATGCTCTGTATTGAACGTAGTGATCAAGGTACTGTTACTCGACAATTAAAAGGAAATCATACTTGGCAGTCTATGTTGAAAAATGGTCAACCTCTTATAGGTAGTGAGCATGATCAGCGTCAACATGTTTTTCCAGTTGTAGACAATGGGGGCCGTATTATTGGTGGTATTTCCTTTACATTGTCTCCGTCTATCAAGATAGAACAATATGAACAAGAATATACTTTATCTGATACGATGCAACGTCTCATGTTGACTGCTACAGACGAACAAATACAATCATATGAGCCAATTTCCTATTTTGACGGTTTAATCATCTTTGATGATTCTCATAGAATTCTGTATGGTAATGAGGCCGCTATACAATTAGTAGATTTATTAGGTTTTGATAGACGACTAGTAGGTTCATCAATTTTCAGTAGTACCTTAAAAATTTCCGCCATACAACAAGTATTGGATGATAGAACAATATATACTAGGGAAGAAATTTATCAAGATATGGTAATCCGGCAACATATGATTCCTATTGCCATGGGGCGTAATGAAACACGTTGTTTCCTCGTACTTCATGATTGTACGCGTGAAAGTAAGCAGCAACAAGAATTACTAGTAAAAAACTCTATTATTAAAGAGGTTCATCATCGTGTGAAAAACAATTTACAAACCGTAGCGGGTTTGTTGCGTATGGAAGCAAGACGCTCTAGCTTGCCTGAAGTTAAACAAGCTTTGCAAGAGGGAATTAATCGTATTGAAAGTATGGCTTTAGTTCATGATATTGTTTCCCATTATGATGAGGATTATATTGGTATTCGGTCAATCTATGACGAGCTATGCCGTTTGTTGCGTATGAGTATGGTTCGACAAGATCAAGAGGTAACCTTTACTTATAGTGGGGAGGATATATTGATTTCCTCAAATATGGCGAGCTATGTATCCCTCATAATTAATGAGTTAATTACTAATAGCCTTGAACATGGTTTAGATGGTAAAAACGGAGAAATTCGTTTAACCGTTACAGAATTAGACGGATATATTGCACTGGCTTTCTCTGATACAGGAAAAGGATTGCCCCGAGAGTTCTCTATTAATTCAAATAGGAGATTAGGACTTACTATAATAAATAATTTGGTTGCCCATGAGTTAAAAGGTAAGCTATCTATTGAAAATACAGATGTTGGTGTACTAGTGACAATACATATGAAGAAGGAGAAGTAAATGCGCGTTTTAATAGTGGATGATGAATCCCTTATACGTATGGATCTACGCGATATTATTGAATCCTGTGGTCATGAAGTAGTAGCAGAAGGTACTAATGGCGTTGAAGCTATCAAGCTTTGTAAAGAATATAAGCCTGATATTATTTTAATGGATGTAAAAATGCCGGAATTAGATGGTATTGAAGCAGCACGCCAAATTGGTTTTCACCATGAAGCCCCTGTAGTACTATTAACAAGTTATAGCCAACAGGATTTAATTGATAAAGCTAGAGAATCAGGCGTATATGGCTATTTAATAAAGCCTGTCCGTGAAGAACAATTGGTTCCAACCTTAGAGATGGCATTAGGTCGATATAATAGTGATGCTCAGTTACGTGAAAAAATGGTAGAATTGGAACAATCATTAGAAGATCGTAAAATTATTCAAAAGGGGACGGGTATATTGATGGAGCTATACTCTATATCTGAAGAGGAAGCTTATAATCGTATTCGAGCACTAAGTATGAAGAAACGTGATACGATTGTTAATATTTGCAAAGCAGTAATTAATCAAGTTACAAAATAGATAAAAGACTAGTATAAGTATCAAAACTTATACTAGTCTTCTTTTACGTTTTAAATCAAATAAAAAGTAAAAAGTCAAAAAATCAAAATTTCTGCTTGCATTTATTTTGTCATAGGTTATAATAATACATGTGATTAGCACTCAGTAACTTAGAGTGCTAATAAATTGTAAATAATTACTAGTAAATAAGGAGTGACATCATATGTTAAAACCATTAGCTGACCGCGTTCTTATCCGTTTAGAAGCAAAAGAAGAAAAAACTAAAAGTGGTATTTTCC
>JAGZGB010000056.1 GCA_018367495.1 Veillonella sp.
GAATTTCTTTGCTGATATCAGCACCTACCTGATCCTTTTCAGGATATTGGTAGACTATATTCCACAATACGCCATGATCTAAGAATACGTATTGAGAAAATCTAAATGTTTGCCCTTGAGTCGTATATGTCACATCAAGCTTTTTAGCAGATGAGCCATCTAATGCTACAGACTCTTCCTTGATGGTGCCGCCAATTTTAGTAAACTCAGATTTGCTACGGTTTACATAGTCATCCACCGTTGGCAAAGGCTTGTTTTCACCGGCACGCAAAGCTTCAACCTCAATTACCATATGTTCTGTAACGGATCCATAAATATCAATTGGATACCCATCATCCGACATATTTTTGGTACTTTTACCCATTTCATAAGGCAAAGCAATGGTAATTTCAGATTGACCAGCACGGATAACTTGATGGCCAAAACTATATGTATCCATTACATTTGTAGAGCCACATCCCGCCATTGCTAGTAGCGCAGCACCGAGCAGAGCCCCTTGTAATGTACGTTTCCAATTTTGTTTCATCATATACCTCACATCAATTCAGCATTTACAGTTAATTATAGCCTATAGAACAAATAAAATCTACAAAAAACTTTAGTTTTACACACATTTTTACGTCTATTTTTTCACTATACAGTCTATTAAATTCAAATTTTATTTACAGTACCTTTATGCTTTGTTACACTAACACTAATGAAAGGAGTCACCATGAAAACTATAGGTATTATTTGTGAATACAATCCATTTCACAATGGTCACGCACACCAACTACATACACTAGCAACAAAATACCAAAATGCCTTACGCATTTGTATCATGAGTGGTTCCTTTGTACAACGAGGCGAGCCAGCTATTTTCTCCAAGTTTGATCGTGCTCGTTGGGCCATTCTAGGCGGTGCAGATATCGTTATCGAACTTCCTACGCTCTATTCGTTAGGCAGTGCCCAACTATTTGCTTCAGGTGCCATTCAATTAATAAAATCTTTATCTATTGATATGCTTTCCTTTGGTTCTGAAGCAACTAATTTAGATCAACTCATCCTTACTGCTAAATGTATGGATTGTGAAAGCACACAAAATAAGTTACGTAATTATTTAAATGAAGGGCTATCCTATAGTACAGCCTTTCGCAAAGCACTAGGATCCGAATCACTTAGCACACCTAATGCCTTATTAGGGCTTGAATATATACGAGCTGGATTAAAACATCACCCAAGTTTAGAATATATTCCTATTCTGCGTACATCTGATCATCATAATCAAACTATCAATCAAGAGTTGCCATCCGGTACGGCATTACGCCAACTTATCACTACTGGTATTCCAATAGATATATCTTCAGCGCTTTTAAGTGCTATTCCAACACCGATTCTAAATGATATGACACATAGAATCACTAATGGTGACTATGTCGATTATAGTAGATATTACAATATATTACATATGCTGAGTCGTCGCATGACTACTAATGAATTAGTGTGTTTTGTTGATTTCACCGAAGGTATTGAACACTTATGGTTAAAAGCAGCACAACAGCCTTCATGGGAATCTGCCATTGAGCAAATTAAATCCAAGCGCTACACCTATGCCCGTTTACAGCGAATGAGCGCATACCTTACATTAGGAATTACGAAAGACTTGCTAAATGTCACTATGCAAAACGGTCCTCAATACGCTAGATTACTAGCCTTCAATGACAGAGGTCGTCAATGGCTTAGGACTAAACATGACATTCCACTCATTCAGAAATGGGCCAAAGCACCTACTCAACTTAACAATCTTGGAAAATCTATGTACCACGTTGATACGCTAGCTACAGATATACAAGCCTTATGTTTCCATAATAAAGATAAACGTATAGGGCATACAGACTATACATATACACCGCAATATATCAAATAAAAAGTATAATTGTAATTTAAGCAAAAAAGGGGTTACAATACAGGTTATTCCTGTATTGTAACCCCTTCTTCACCATCTAATTCTACTACGGCAACCCGAACACTTTCAAGATGTGATGTAGGAATATTTTTACCCACATAATCTGCACGAATCGGCAATTCACGGTGACCACGGTCCACGAGTACTGCTAATTGAATAGATTTAGGTCTACCAGATGTCATCAATGCATTTAAAGCTGCACGAATAGTACGCCCGGTGTAAAGCACATCATCCACGAGAATAATTGTTTTCTCCGTTGTATCAATCGTACATGGTTCTCCCTCTTTTTGACGAGCATCACGATCATCACGATACATAGCAACATTGAGTGATTCACATTCAATACGAATACCTTCAATGCGTTCGATTTCGGCCTGCAACCGTTTTGCCAGAATAACACCACGTCGTTCAATGCCTACAATAAGAGCATTAGATAAGCCTTTATTACGTTCTAGGATTTCATGACTAATACGACGAATCGCGCGCATAATAGCATCTTGATCCATCAATAAGCGTTTCTTTTCCATATATACGCCCTTATAGCACAGAATTCTCTATGCCCCTTTACAAATATAGTTAGAAGATTATTTAGTAAACAACAATATAAGTCAGTTATTTTATTTACATCTATTTACGTTTGTTTTCATTCCTTTTCGTTTGTTCGCTTATTTTCGTTTATCTTCTCGATATATTTTAGCAAACTCTATACATGCTGCGAAGTCATCTGGAAGAGGCGCCTCAAAATGCATACTTTCACCTGTAATAGGATGTTTTACCTCTAAAGATTTAGAGTGCAATGCTTGTCCTTCAATAGGGAAATCCATACGACGGTAACCATAGAACGGATCATTAACAACAGGATGTCCAATATGAGCAAAATGCACACGAATTTGATGTGTTCGACCAGTCTCTAAATTACATTCAACCAATGTTTGATGCCCAAATCGTTCAACCACCTTAAAGTGAGTTACTGCATCTTTACTATTTTCAAAGACAACAGCCATTTTCATACGATCCTTGGGATGTCTTCCAATAGGAGCTTTAATAGTGCCCTTTTCTTCTACAATATTGCCTTGTACCAAAGCTAAATACGTACGTTTAGCAGAATGCTCCTTTACCTGCTCCGCTAACCCTATATGAGCTGCATCATTTTTAGCAGCCATCATAACACCAGATGTATCCTTATCTAAACGGTGAACAATACCAGGTCTAATCTCACCATTAATACCGGACAAATCCTTACAATGATATAGCAATGCATTAACAAGTGTACCTGAATAATTACCCACTGCAGGATGAACAACCATTCCACGTGCTTTATTTACAATGATAATATCATGATCTTCATATAATATGTCTAAAGGAATATTCTCTGGTTTAACCTCAACAGACTCTGGCTCTGGTACCTCTACATGAATAACCGAATCTGCTGTAAGTCTAAGATTCGCTTTACCTACTTTATTACCTACAGTAACATGACCGCCTTTAATTAAACTTTGAATATAGCTACGAGATCCTTCCATTTGTTCTGTTAAAAAAACATCTAATCTCATGCCCTCTTGCTCAGTACTAACAATATATTCGTTCATCCTCTACCTCTCTATGAGTTAAGTAATATATTCATATTATTTTAGAGTATCTATCATTCATTCACTTCTTTAGATGTAAACAAATGATAGATAACCAACGCAACCCCTACACATATGCCAATATCAGCCACATTGAAAATAGGCCATATGCGAAAATCAAAGAAATCTACAACGCCATGAAGCAAATAGCGATCTATACCATTACCAATAGCGCCTGCAACTAATAATGCAGAACCTACTTGTAAAGTCCAAGGACCTTTCAACAATCGTTTCCAGTAATACGCACAAATACCCAATAATATGACAGCTACCAACAAGAAGAACCATCGTTGATTTGCTAGCATACCAAAAGCAGCTCCACGATTAATGATATATGTTAAATGAAATACATTAGGAATAACAGTAAGCGATTCCCCTAACATAAAATGATTCATAACATAATATTTAGTCAATTGATCTAATAGTATCCAAAATATAAGTATAAAATAAAACAAGATGTACTCCCCTATAATAATATATATCTTAATAGTCCTATTATACTAAGTTAAGCAAATTTAGGCAAAATAAAAAGCCCCTCAATGAGGGGCATGTTTTATTTGTGATTACTCAGCGGAAATTACAGATACTGGGCAAACGGATTCGCAAGAACCGCAATCGATGCAAGTATCGTTGATTTCGTATTTAGTTTCACCTTCAGAAATAGCAGAAACTGGGCAAACAGATGCGCAAGAACCACATTTAATGCAACCATCAGCAATAACTCTCATAATTAGGACCTCCATAAAAATATAGATCAGAACTTTTTATTATCATTTAGAAAGGCACTTGCCTCAACTTATGTTCTCATTATCACACAGTTCTTTTTGAAAGTCAAATGAAAATGATAAAAAACTGTATATATTTTTGCATAACAATTGTTCCTTTTTGTTATAAAAAGCCTATACATTCCTATATTTTGATATTATTTTTCATTTAATTAAATGAGTATTATACTCAATAAATGAGAATACACCAATTATCATTTCAATTAAAATACTTAGTATTATACTAGGAATTTAATTATCAATATTCATTATCATAAAATTATTTTTTATTATAGTAAATTTATCGCTAATCAATATTTTAATTTAACAGATAAGTTTTACTCTTCTAAAAAAGGCCGAATCATACGATTCGACCTAATTTATATTTATATAGCAACTTAATAGCTTCACTATTATTAAATATAGACCTATTATTCACCATAGAAAGTAATACTATTTATTTTCTACATATAACACTTAGAAAGATGTTAAGAATGTTAGCATACCTAAAACTACACCTACTAGGTTAGGTACAATTAAGATAAAATCACGTTTAGGTGATTTTGTCCAACCATATAATACCCAGATCAAACAAGATACTGCTGCAAATAATGGCTGCCATGGTTGACTAGGATTACCTTGAAGATTAGCAATAATTTGTGGAATATAAGCTAAAAATACAAATACACCAATAAATGCACCAATAGAACCAACTAACATATTAAATCTTTCTTTTGTCATAGATGATCTCCTTATTCAATAGTATATAATTACATCTCACACAATATACTATATTATATCTTTTCAATACAGTCAATTGCATAGAATTAATTGTACAAATAAGTTTAATTCATATTACTTTTGATGTCCCTGATATATAATCTATATTTAAATCATACAAGCTAAAAGCACACAGCAAAAAACGAGGCCGAATCTTACGATTCGACCTCGTGTGTGCTCTTATAGTAGAGTAACCTATCCCCTATTATTTACCTGGGAAGAACGGCCATACCATTGGGATAATAAGCAAGCTTACTACGAAGCAAACCAAAATCAACGGAACGCCAGCTTTTACATAGTCTGTAAATTTGTATTGACCAGGACCAAGTACTAATGTATTTGGAGGTGTACCTACAGGTGTACCGAATGCACAAGATGCAGCAACGCCGATAGCCATCAATACAGCATGAGGGTCAGCACCCATACCTTGGGCAATGGAGATACCGATAGGAGCCAATAATGCACAAGATGCAGTATTAGACATGAATTGAGTCATGATACAGGATAATGCAAATAATACACCTGTTGCAAAGTAAGGGCTAGGATTATCGCCCATAACGCCTATCACTGCATCAGCAATCATTTTACCTGCACCAGATTGGTCAAGAGCAGTTGCCACTGGCATCATACCAGCAAATAAAAAGATTGTTACCCAGTCAATAGATGTATAAGCTTGTTTTTCATTCAAGCAACCAGTTAACACGCAAAGCATAGCACCAATAACGGCAACCATGCTCAATGGTAGATTAATGCCAAAATGTGATTTTAGAGGATCGCCTAAAATCATAACAATAATAACACCTAAAAGAATAAGACCAGAGTATACTTGTTTCTTAGGATCGTTAGAAATATCTTCTGCTGCTACTTCTTGTTCAACATCGCCAGCATCATCAATTTCATGTTTAGGTAACAAATGTTTACCAATAAGCATCATGAAAATGATAGTAGCAACAGTCAACGGAATACCAATCCAAGCAAATTCGAAGAAACCAAATGGTTGTTCACCAAATTTAGTTAATGTACCACTTACAATGATATTAGGTGGTGTACCAACCATTGTAATAATACCACCAATACCTGCAGCAAATGCTAAAGGCATCAATTGGCGGGATGCAGGAATCTTAGCGACAGCACAAATGCCAACAACTACAGGAAGTAATGCAGCAGTTGTACCCGTATTAGATAAGAATGCAGACATAGTTGCAGTAACAAGCATAATGGCAAGCATTAAGCCATTTTCACTAGTACCAGCATGAGATACTACTGTTTCCCCAATTTTTTGAGCTAAACCAGTATAGAATAATGCTGCACCAACAACGAACATACCTGCAAACAACACAACTGTACTATCAGACAAGCCAGAGAATACAACCTTAGGTGTAATAATCCCCATAAGGCCAAGTGCAATAGCGCCGCCTAAAGAAGTAATAGCCAAAGGAATAATTTCCGTAACAAATAAAAGAGCCATAACTGCAAGGACGATTAAGGTTTGTTCTGCAGTACCCATACATCATCATCTCCCTTCAGAGAAATGCACTGATTGTATTAGATGAGATATAAAATATAACCTACGAGTGTAATAGCAAAAGCCATCAAAAAAGTTATACCATAACCCTCTTTAGTTTTAGGATAGCCAAAAAGTAACGCTTCCCCTAAAAATCCACGACGGTTGAACCAGGAATATTTAGTTCTTCGTTGAAACCATTTAGCTTTTCCTTCATTACCTATAATCAGTGCAGTAATAAAAAAAACAATAAATGCCCATATAAAACAAATCAGTATTTTTAATTCTATAGATAACAAGTGACCACCTCTACTATATATAAAGCACTAGAAGGTTATTTTGTGAACTCTTGCTCATCACCTAATGACCGATCCGAAAAGCATTTATTGCAAGTATTCCCTTTTTATGTATATTAACATAATATTAAGGGCTTTTTATTCACCAATAGGTGTACCTATTTAGGTACACCTGGGTGAATAATTATTAAATTATTAATGATTAGACAACATAGCAAGCATTGTACCCGCCGCTACTGCTGTACCAATAACGCCAGCTACGTTAGGACCCATAGCATGCATGAGCAAGAAGTTAGCTGGGTTAGCTTTGGCACCTACAACTTGAGATACACGAGCTGCCATTGGAACCGCAGATACACCTGCAGAACCAATAAGTGGATTTGTTTTACCACCATCTACTAAGTTCATCAATTTACCGAATAATACGCCACCAGCAGTACCACCGATAAATGCAACCAAACCTAAGCAAATAATAAGAATTGTTTGTACGCTTAAGAAATGTTCCGCACTCATTGTTAAACCAGTACCTGTTGCCAAGAAGATTGTAACAGTGTTGATCAATGCATTTTGAGAAGTATCAGACAAACGTTCTGTTACTCCAGATTCACGGAACAAATTACCTAACATCAACATACCTAAAAGAGATGTAATGGAAGGAAGCAATAAGGAAATGAAGATTGTTGCAACGATTGGGAATACAATTTTTTCAAAACGTGTAACTTCACGCAATTGTTCCATAACAATTTCGCGCTCTTTTTGCGTAGTGAATAATTTCATTACAGGTGGTTGAATCAACGGTACTAAAGACATATAGGAATATGCAGCAACCGCAATGGCACCTAATAAGTGAGGAGCTAGCTTAGTAGCCAAGTAAATGGATGTAGGCCCGTCAGCACCACCAATAATACCGATAGCAGCAGCTTCTTGAGCTGTAAAACCAAGCATCATTGCACCACCTAAAGCAACAAATACACCGATTTGTGCTGCAGCACCTAAAAGCAATGTTTTAGGATTAGCAATAAGTGGACCAAAGTCAGTCATAGCGCCTACACCGAGGAAAATTAAAGGTGGGAAGATCTCTTGGGAGATACCTGCACTAATAAGTGCCATTACGCCTTCTTCAAACCCATTTCGAGGAATATTAGCAAGTACACAACCAAACGCAATCGGCCCCAACAATAATGGTTCAAACTCTTTAGCAAACGCCAAATACAATAGGATCAAACCTACAAGAATCATAATAGCATTGCCTGTTGTAAATGCGAGAAATCCACTATCTGTTATAACGGATTGAATCGCAACAGCAAAAGCCTCCATATGCGTTCCCCTTTCACAAATATAAAATTGTTATACGACGCGGCTAAGCCGCGCCATATAAAACTTGGTATTAACCAAGAACGATCATGTCATCGCCAGTAGATACAGTTTGGTTAGCAGCTACGCGAACGTCTGCAACTACAGCATCATGAGGAGCTGCAATTTCATTTTGCATTTTCATAGCTTCAAGAATCAACAAAGTTTCGCCTTTTTTAACTGCTTGGCCAGCAGATACTGCTACAGATAAGATTTTACCAGGCATTGGAGCTTTTACAGTTTCAGCACCTGCTGGAACTGGAGCTGCTGCTTTAGGAGCTGCTGGAGCTGGTGCAGGAGCTGCTTTAGGAGCTGCTGCTGGAGCTGCTTTAGGAGCCGCTTTAGGAGCTGCTGCTTTTACTTCATTAACTTCTACATCATATGCTGTGCCATTTACTGTAACGTTGAATTTTTTCATTTTAAATTCCTCCAAAATGTGTAATTTCTACACAATACTTATAAATTTCTTATACACATATAAATTGGATAATCAATTTGATTATCTAACTGCCAAAATCTTATCGATTACCGCGTAAACGTCCTTCCATTTTCCAATTATAGCTTACGATTGGACGAATATGCGCAATTTGATCAGCGGAATAACCCATTGCCGCTAATGCACCAACGATTACTGCTACTACATCTTTAGATGGAGCTTTACCGTTAGTTTTTGTAGCATTGCTCATTACAAATGCCTCCTAAACTCTTATTAACCTCTACCGCTTAAACGACCTTCCAAGCGCCATTTAGCACTGGTTGCTGTAGGTCGAATAGATGCAATTTGCTCAGATGAATACCCCATCGCCACAATGGCACCTACGATAGCTGCTACTACTTCATCCTCATTTTGAGTAGATGCACTTGGTGTAGCTACTGGAGCAGCCACTGAAGCTGCAACAGGTGCACTTACTTGTTTGTCTTTCTTCTTAGTCGGATCGATCAAATGAACAATTGTCATCAATATGCCTAAAAGAATCAACACAACAAATACAACTGTCATATTAATGGCCATAATTAACCAAGGATTAGTAGTAACTGCTTGTCCTTCCATAATCATTCCCCTTTCTAAAAAAGTAATAAAGAAAGGTATCTCCCAAACTCGATGATTTGATTATCGAATCGAATTATAATGGAATATTACCATGTTTCTTTGGAGCACGGTTTTCGCGTTTGCTAGCAAGCATTGCTAATGCGTTGATAATTGCAGGACGAGTTTGTTTTGGTTCAATAACAACATCTACGAAGCCACGTTCAGCAGCTTTGTAAGGAGTTGCAAATTCTTCTACGTATTTAGCTGTCTTAGCATCTTTATCTTCATCTTTTTTGAAGATAATATTAGCTGCACCAGCAGGACCCATTACAGCGATTTCAGATGTAGGCCAAGCATATACTTGATCTGCGCCCAAATCTTGGGAACACATAGCGAGGTAAGAACCGCCGTATGCTTTACGAGTGATAACAGTGATTTTAGGTACTGTAGCTTCAGAATATGCATACAACATTTTAGCACCATGACGAATGATACCGCCCCATTCTTGATTTGTGCCAGGCAAGAAACCAGGAACGTCAACAAAGTTAACGATTGGAATATTGAAAGCATCACAGAAACGGATGAAACGGGAAGATTTGTCGGATGCGTTAATATCCAAGCAACCAGCCATTACTTTAGGTTGGTTAGCAATGATACCAACGGATTGACCGTCAAAACGTGCGAAACAAGTGATAATGTTTGTAGCATAGAATGGTTGTACTTCATAGTATTCGCCATTATCTACAGTAGCAGCGATAACATCTTTCATATCGTATGGCATGTTGCTGTTATCAGGTAATAAGCTATTCAACTCTTCGTCTTCACGAGTAGGGTCATCACCAGTATCTACTAAAGGAGCATCTTCCATATTATTGGATGGCAAGAAGCCTAATAAGTAGCGAATTTGAGCAATGCAATCATCTTCGTCTTCAGCTGCAAAGTGAGCAACACCAGAAACGGAGTTATGAGCCATTGCACCACCAAGATCTTCAGCTGTTACTTCTTCACCAGTTACAGATTTGATAACTGCAGGACCAGTGATGAACATTTGAGATGTGTTTTTAACCATGTAAATGAAGTCAGTTAATGCTGGAGAATATACAGCACCACCTGCACATGGTCCCATGATTACGGAAATTTGTGGGATAACGCCAGATGCATTCGTATTTTCAAAGAAAATTTTACCGTAACCTGCAAGAGCATCTACTGCTTCTTGAATACGAGCACCGCCAGAATCGTTGATACCAACGATAGGAGCACCCATTTTCATTGCTAAACGTTGTACTTTAACGATTTTTGCCGCATGCATTTCACCAAGAGAACCACCTTCTACAGTGAAGTCTTGTGCGAATGCATATACTAAACGGCCGTCAATAGTACCATAACCAGTTACTACACCTTCGCCTGGTAACTCTTTCTTTTCTTGACCGAAGTTAACACAACGATGTTTAACAAATTGATCAAGTTCAACGAAAGAGTTATCATCGAATAATTTAGCCAAACGTTCACGAGCAGTCATTTTGCCTTGAGCATGTTGTTTCTCAACGCGTTTTTCACCGCCACCAGCTTTAACTTTAGCTAGTTTTTCGTGCAATAACTCGATTTTTTCTTGCACTGTTGCCATTATAGCACCTCCAAATAAAACTTGTTACAGTATCATTTTATTTCATAAATAATTAAAGTTCAAGCATACATACACATTTAACATATAACTAGTATTTATATGATTATATATATCTATTACTCATGCATAATGATGTGAATTGGATACTGTATTATTTCATACGTTGACATAATTCAAGCAATACACCGCCTGTTGCTTTTGGATGTAAGAAAGCAATGGAGGAACCGCCTGCACCGTAACGAGGTTTTTCGTCAATCATACGAACGCCTTTAGCCATCAAATCAGCAATAGCATTTTCAATATTATCAACGCGCAATGCAACGTGTTGGATACCATCACGGCCACCATTTTTTTCGATAAATTTACCGATAGGGCCATCTGGAGTTGTAGTTTCTAAGAATTCAAGTTCAGCATCGCCACATGGGAAGAAGGATACTTTTACTTTTTGTTCTTCAACCACTTCATCTTCAGGAAGATGTTCAATACCCAATGCATTTTTATAGAATTCTTTAGTTGCTGCTAAATCATTAACACCAATACCGATGTGATCCACTTGTAATACTTTAAAAGCCATTTCGATTATCTCCTTTTCAAGGCTAAATCTCTAATGCTATGTAGTCGCCGTCTACTTTAGCACGCTTGTCATTACGCCGTTAACAACTGTATATGGATCGCTTTCGCGTTCATTAACCGCTGCCACTTGGCTATTAAATTCGTCACTTGTAACGATTTTATCCGCTACATAACGACCAATTTGTTCATTAATCATTGCGATGATTTCATCACGAGTACGTTCTGCCCGACGAGATTCCAATTCACCAGAATCTTCAAGATAC
>JAGZGB010000057.1 GCA_018367495.1 Veillonella sp.
TGGAATTTTCTTCCACTACTTGTCCGTTGCGGTCCACGATTTTTATGATTGCTGTAGGTTGAACCTTGACGCCACCATTAGCAAGTACGCCATAAGCTTGAACCATTTCAAGAGGTATTACACCGTGAGTTAAACCACCAAGTGCAGTAGACAAGTTATTATCTTGATCTGTAAGGGTAGTGATACCCATTTCTTTGGCAAGTTTAATAATCTTAGACATGCCTACTTCATCAGCAATTTTTACGGCAGGTATGTTACGAGAATGTTGTAATGCATAGCGATATGTCATATTACCTTCGAAGTCATTTTCATAGTTTTTAGGGCTCCAGTTACCAAATGTAACAGGGCTATCATCTACGATAGAACCAGGAGTTTTACCAGATTGAATAGCTGCTATATATACAAATGGCTTCATAGCGGAACCTGGTTGACGTTCTGCTTGTGTAGCACGGTTAAATGCATCATCACCGCGTCCACCAACCATAGCCATAATGTAACCATTATGAGGGTTCATAGCTACGATAGCACCTTGTGGCTGATGTAAACCATTGCTATCAGTGTAGTAATTAGGCAAGTTTTGCATTGCTGCTACAGCTGCATTTTGCGCATCCATATCAAGAGTTGTATAAATTTTTAAACCATCTTTATAGATTGCATCGTCGCCATATTTTTCAGAAACTTGTGCAATAACATAGTTAATGAAGTAAGATGCATTAGATTTTTCGTGCGTTTGTTCTTGTTTTGCCACTAAGCCTAAATCTGCTTGACGTGCTTCATCAGCTTGCTCTTGTGTAATGTAACCGTATTTAACCATTTGGCCTAATACAACAGCTTGACGTTTTTTACTAGCTTCCAAATCATTGAATGGAGAGTAGTAGTTAGGACTTTGTGGTAAGCCTGCAATGAGTGCTGCTTGAGCTAGCGTTAATTGGCTAGCATCCTTACCAAAGTATACGTGAGATGCAGATTGTACACCGTATGCACCTTGGCCAAAGTAAATTTGGTTCATGTACATTTCAAGGATTTCATCCTTAGTGTAATGTTGTTCAATTTTAAGTGCTAGCAATGCTTCAGAAATTTTACGTTTAAATGTTCTGTCTTGAGATAAGAATGCATTACGCGCTAACTGTTGAGTGATTGTAGAACCACCTTCAGATACGCCACTATGAACAATGTTAACCCATACAGCACGCAAGATGCCAACAGGATCGATACCATGATGGGAATAGAAGCGAGAGTCCTCAGTAGCAACAAAGGCATTTTGTAAATCCTTTGGTACATCTTTTAAAGGTACAGGTAATCTGTTCTCTGTGGAATGAACCGTTGTAATGAGATTACCATGGACATCGTAAATTTGAGACGATGCAGAAGGACGTACATTGGATACATCTGGTAGGTTAGACAGTGTAGCACTGATGAAACCACAGCCACCTCCGGCTACGATGAGTATAAGGAGAAGGGCACAAATCCAAAATAGACGCTTCGGACTTGTTTTCTTCGGTGTAGAGCCGCTAGCATTAGAACGGCGGCTGCTTCTCGCATTTGAGTTATTACTCATAGAGTCACCTCTTTTTTCTTTTGTTAGTAAATATAACGTAAATTCTATTACGCAGTTATAAATATTATATCATAAAAGGGTTAAAACCAATACTATATATATAATTGTGAAAGTTTTTAGATAATGGTATACTAAAACAATAGTATTTCGAGGAGGATTATCATGGTTAGTGCTCAAGAACAAGTGCGCCAAATTAAACACGGCGTAGCAGATTTAATTAATGAACAAGATCTTGTAAAGAAAATAGAAAAATCTATTAAGGAAAATAAACCTTTAGTTGTAAAATTAGGTTTGGACCCAACAGCGCCAGATATTCATTTAGGCCATACAGTACCACTTCGTAAACTACGTTTGTTCCAAGAATTTGGTCATCAAGTAGTGATCGTTATCGGTGGTTTCACTGCTCGTATTGGTGATCCTACTGGTAAAAGTGCAACTCGTCCACCACTTACAAAAGAAGAAGTATTGAAAAATGCTGAAACTTATAAAACACAAATCTTCAAAGTGTTGGATCCTGAAAAAACTATCGTTCGCGACAACAGTGAATGGCTTGAATCCATGAATTTTGCTGATGTTCTACGTTTGGCAAGTTCTTACACTGTAGCGCGTATGATGGAACGTGATGATTTCAATAAACGCTTTAAAGAAGGTCGTGCTATTGGTGTTCATGAGTTTATGTATCCATTGATGCAAGGTCAAGATTCTGTAGCATTACATGCTGATGTTGAATTTGGTGGTACAGACCAAACTTTTAACTTGTTAATGGGCCGTCATTTACAAGAATTAGAAGGTCAAGAACCTCAAGTTGTTATCACAATGCCATTGCTTGAAGGCCTTGACGGTGTTCAAAAAATGAGTAAATCTTTAGGCAATTACATCGGTATCGACGAAGAACCTAAAGAAATGTACGGTAAAGCAATGTCTATTCCTGATGAATTGATGATGCGCTACTTCATGCTCGTTACAGATATGCCAATTGAAGAACAAGAGGACATGGAAAAACGTCTTGAAAGTGGTGAATTACATCCACGTGACGCTAAAATGCAATTAGCTCGTACCATTGTTCGTTTGTACCATGGTGAAGAGGCTGCTCTTGAGGCAGAAGAAGAATTCAAACGTGTATTCCAACAACGCGCATTACCTACAGATATTCCTGAATACGCTATTGATGCGCCAACAGAACCAATCTTTGTACCACAATTCTGTACAGATGCTGGTTTAACTGCCTCTAATGGCGAAGCACGTCGCTCTATTAAAGCCGGTGCTTTCAAAGTAAATGGTGAAAAATATACAGAAGAAAACCTTACCCTTGAAGAGGGCATGATTGTTCAAGTCGGTAAACGTAAATTTGTAAAAATTAAATTTAACTAATATAAAACTGTGATGAGATAGAAACCTCGTCACAGTTTTTTCTGTCTTTTTGGTCTATAAAATTATTTATCTACTATATCTGTTGTTTGTGAAGCAAAAAATGACTTACAAGTTCATGTATAATGAATGTAAAATATAAATTCAAATTCAAATATAAATACAGATACAAATATAAAATACAAATTTGACACATAAAAGATTTATATAGATATCGTATAGTATCTATAAAGTAAGAGGACCATATATGGACAAAGAACTAAGCAACTTTTTAGAACAACGAGAACATACTGTTCTTACCGATATTGACGTTATAACTGCGGCAGTAGCTGTACCATTACTAGAAATCGCTGGGGAAGATCATGTAGTATTTACTGTGCGCAGCAATAAGCTGCGCCGTCAACCAGGTGAAATCAGTTTTCCTGGTGGACATTGTGAGCCTAATGATAAAAGTGGTGCCCATGCTGCCATGCGTGAATGCTCTGAAGAACTGGGAATTAATCTAGATCAAATTGAACTTCTGGGCAATTTAGACTGCTTTGTATCTGCTATTGGGGTAAAACTATATGCAGTAGCTGTACGCTTACATACAAGTGATTTAAAACCAAATCCTGATGAAGTAGGAGAAGTATTTACCGTACCTTTGAAATATCTGCTAAATATGAAACCTACCGTAGGTCATCTAGATATAGCTACAAGACCATTAAAGGATTTTCCATTCCATCTATTAGAAGGCTACAATATCGATTGGAAAATTAGACAAAACTACTCTGTCTATTTCTATCCCTATGAACAATACACCATATGGGGACTAACGGGGCGAGTGCTGAAAAACTTTTTAGATATATATAAGGTGGTTAAATAATATAGAAGTTAATAGTGGTTCAAAGCTAATAGTGATTTTGTTTATGTTGGTAAATAAAATCAATTTAGTGAAGATGGTAATGTCTATAAAAATAGGTAATATGAATGTTGATAAATAATTTACTAGATACAATTTTAAGTAAATTAATTGAAATGCCGGACTATATTTTCAACTCTTTGATAATTTTGTTTTTCTGTCTAGTTGGAATATTATTTCCTTGGCTTAATGATGTTGTTTATGGAAGATATAAAAGATCCTATAAAGTAGAAAGAATTACTTTCCTTATTATTTTAAGTATTACATTAGCTTATATTTTCTATAATCTTATATGCGTATAATTGTAATAAGATATTTAAAACCTTTATTGGTAATATGGATATTTTCTTTATTAACCTTAACAATATATAAGGTTTATTAAAGATTTTCTCATCTGAAGATAAAACTGGACGTATTAGGCGCTATATCCGTAATCACAAGCTAGAGTAAAAGAAAGAGTTATTTTTATGATTAAATTTTTAGCTTTATTAATATTTAAACCAATTTCAATTGGTGCAAATAATATAATTGAAAACGGAACTATTAAATCTTTATTTACTACTTTTACTTTCTTTTGGTTTATAAATAGTATACTAGTAGTCCTACACAGTGGATACGTAAAGTATTCAAATTTTTTGTTTAGTTTATCACTGGATAGATATATTGGATTTAACTTGTTTCCCTATATTTTCGATTTTATTATTAGTATAGTTGTTAGTCTTTTGTTGGCTTGTTTGTGTTGGGCTAATTTTAACTTTTGGACAGAGATTAATTTTACTAAATTATTTAAGGTGTCTTTAATAATATCTTGCTTACAGCAAATCCCTAGTATTATAAGATCGATTTTCTTGTATTTAGTAAAATTTTTATCTTTGTATAGTCCATACTGGACGAAAGTTGCATTGGACTGTTTAAAGACAATAGTTAAATTTATCAGAGATATATATTCTCTTTCTTTTTATTGTATTGTTATATAAACTAACAAAAGTTAATAGGATTGCTATAACTTTATTTGCTATTGTAGTATTTATAGGTATTGCACAACTTCAGAATATAATTATCAAATCAATCTCTTAACTCCAACTTGAAAGGAATTATAATGTTACAAACCTTTATTAATCTCTTTATACGTCCTCAATCTGTTGGATAATCTGGAGTAATAGAAAGAATTGTTTTATGAAAAAATCTTTAAGTTTATTAATATTTAAACCTATTTCAACTGGTGCAAATTACATAATGGAAAATGAAACCATTAAGTCTTTGTTTTCATTCTTTTTATTGATATGGTTTATAAACCACTTATTAATAATGCTCGTAGGTGGACATGTTAAGTATTGGAATGTAATGTATCCTTTGTCCATAGATCAATATATAGGTTTTAGTTTATTCCCTTATATTCTTAACTTTAGTAGTATTATCTTGATAAGTATTTTTATAGCATTCCTTTGTTGGGCTAATTTTAATATTTGGACAGAGGTAAAATTTACAAAACTATTAAAGGTATCTTTAATATTAACCTGTTTACAACAAATTCCTGATTTTATAAGATTGTTTCTATTGTATCCAATTCAGTATTTATATGTATATAGTCCATTCTGGGCTCAGACGATATATGATTCTTTAAAATTTATAGCAAGTATATCAGAAATTTATATTGCGTTTCTTTTTATTGTATTGTTATATAAACTTACAAAAGTTAATAGGTTGGGTATAGCTATATTTGTTATTGTAGTACTTCTAGGTGTTACAGAACTTCAGAATATAATTATTCAAGCAATCTCTTAAATCCAACTTGAAAGGAATTATAATGTTACAAACCTTTATTAATCTCTTTATACGTCCTGGATCTGTTGGAATTAGTCAAGTCATTGAAACTACAACTTTAACAGGTGCTTTAGGTTTATATACTGTATCTTGGGTATTGTTACGGCTTGTTTTGGGAGATATAGGTATTGATGTTCTCCACATAGCACCATTTATCAATGATGTTGAGATACTTTCATACTTTGGTACTATCGTCATTTTTTGTATTGACTATATAACTATTTTATTGAGATTAATCATAGCTATTTTATTATTATGGATTCTATATCGGTTATGGTGTACTGTATCCCTGAAAAAGCTAATAATAATATCAGTTTACTTTATGGGACTATGTTTCTTATTTGCTAGTATTAAACTTAATTTACAATCCTATTTTTTGAGCTTAGATTATCTCGATGACAGTAATTGGAGCTTTCTCATGTGGAATGTTGTGGGCTTATTGGGAAATATAGTTATATTCTATACTTGTATATTGCAATTTTTAACCTTATATCGTCTGACTAACATAAACAAACTCATATTCCTAGTTACCACAGTCATAGTATTTACCTTATACTCTACATTAGAGATTACTATTAAATACTAGTGCTTATAATTTAAAAGGTGATTGTCTAGTATTAGGCAATCATCTTTTTTAGTTTGTATTCAGTTTAATCAGCATATTAATGCCTATAAAAATTGACAGATTACAAATTAAGGTATACTATTTATGTGTAAAAGGTTTAATGTGTTGCACTAATTAATCTAGGAGGTTCTCACATGAATCGCGAAACAGCATACGTACTTTGGTTTGATGAATTACAACGTGAAGATGTTAATTTAGTTGGTGGTAAGTCTTCTTCCTTAGGGGAATTGACATCCTCCACTAATGTACCTGTACCTTACGGTTTTGCTACAACTGCTCATGGTTATCGTGAGTTTATGAAAGCAACAGGTTTGGAAGATAGAATCCGCGCTGAACTTGATGCGTTAGATGATGTAGAAAATTCTGCATTATTGCGTGAAGTATGTGCTAAAATTCGCCGCATGATTTGCGAAGAAGAAATGCCAAGAGAATTGGCAGATGCTATCCGTCATGCTTATGAAGAACTTGGTAAAAAAGTAAACGAAGAAAATCCGTTCGTAGCAGTTCGTTCTAGTGCAACAGCAGAAGACTTGCCAGACGCAAGCTTTGCAGGCCAACAAGATACATATTTAAATGTACGTGGTGCTGATGTTATCATCGAGAAAGTAAAAGAATGTTATGCATCTACTTTCACAGACCGTGCAACATACTACCGTGTAAAACAAGGTTTCGATCATATGACAGTAGCATTGAGTGCTGCCGTTCAAATGATGGTATTCTCTAAAGCCGCTGGCGTAATGTTCACTGTTGACCTTGTAACAGGTAACGATAACAACATCCTTATCGAAGGTTCTTGGGGTCTTGGTGAGTACGTTGTACAAGGTACAGTTACACCAGATAATTTCCATGTAGATAAAGATAAAATGGAAATTACAGACCGCATGATTAATGACAAACATATCCGCTTAGTTCGTAAAGCTGACGGCGACTGTGTTGAAGAAGTTGTTCCAGCAGATGAAGCTAAACAACAAGTTATTACAGATGCTCAAGTTTTGGAGCTTGCTAAATACGCAAAAGCAATCGAAAAACATTATGGTTGTTACATGGATATGGAGTGGGGCGTAGATGAACGAGACGGTAAAATTTGGATTTTACAAGCTCGTCCAGAAACAGTTTGGTCCCGTAAAGAAAAACCAAAAACAACTGAAAAACCTAGCACATTAGATGCAGGTAATCGTGAAATTATTGTAAAAGGTTTGCCAGCTTCCCCTGGTAATGCAGCCGGTAAGGCTCATGTTATCATCAATCCTGAGGATATTGATGAATTCAAAGAAGGGGAAATCCTTGTCACAGCTATGACAGCTCCTGACTGGGTACCAGCAATGAAAAAGGCAAAAGCTATCGTTACTGATGCTGGTGGTATGACTTGTCACGCGTCTATCGTTAGCCGTGAGCTTGGTATTCCTTGTATCGTAGGTACTAAGAGCCGTAGCCATGAAGCAACAACATCCATTAAAGATGGTCAAATGATTACTGTTGATGCTACAAATGGTATCGTATACGATGGCGTATTAGAAGATATCGTTAAAAAGCCAGAAGCACAAGCTACTGCAAGTGTTGCCACTGAATATGTTCCTGTAACAGGCACTAAAATTTACATGAATTTAGGCAATCCTGATTTAGCTGAAAAACATGGCGTATTACCATGTGATGGTATTGGTCTAATGCGTGAAGAGTTCATTTGGACTACTTTCATTCACGAACACCCATTACACCTTATTGAAACTGGTCGCAGTGACTTTGCGGTTAATACATTGGCAGAAGGTATGCGTAAAGTGTGTCAAGCATTAGCTCCTCGCCAAGTAGTAGTTCGTTTGAGCGACTTCAAATCTAGCGAATACCGTGATCTCAACGGTGGCGACAAATATGAACCACATGAATCCAGTGCATTACTTGGCTGGCGTGGTGCAGCTCGTTACTATGATCCAAAATATACACCTGCTTTCAAATTAGAATTAGAAGCAATTAAAAAAGTACGTAACGAATTTGGTTTCAAAAACTTACAAGTTATGATTCCATTCTGCCGTACTGTAGAGGAAGCTGAACTTGTTACTAACTTAATGGCTCAAGAAGGCCTTGTACGTGGTAAAGATTTCAAAATCTGGCTTATGGCTGAAATTCCAGCAAATATTATCCTAGCTGATCAATTCAATAAATATGTAGATGGTTATTCCATCGGTTCTAACGATTTGACTATGCTCGTTCTTGGCTGTGACCGTGATAATGAAACAGTTCAACATATCTATGATGAACGGAATCTAGCAGTTCGCAGAGCGATTCGTCATCTCATCGAAGTGGCTCACAAAGATGGTAAAACTGTATCCATCTGTGGCCAAGCGCCAAGTGTGTATCCTGAACTTTGCGAATTCCTCGTGAAGAGTGGTATCGACTCCATTTCTGTTAACCCAGATGCGGTTGTGAACACTAAGAAAATGGTGGCTCAAATCGAACAACGAATTATGCTCGATGCTATGACTGGTCGTGGTCGTCAAGAAACTGATGACTTAACTTGGTAATCATATAGTGGTATTGAAAGAGGAGGCCCGTTGGTCTCCTCTTTTTCTGAATGGTAACTTAGGATATAATACAAACAGAGATGAAAGGGGGTTACCGTGTGAAACTGTCGAAACGACAAGAACAAATTGCTCAAATCGTTCGTGAAGAAGGGCCTGTAACGGGCAGTGCTATTGCTGAACATTTAGAGGTTACTAGATCTGCATTGCGTTCAGATTTGTCGGTGTTAACTATGCTAGGTGTTTTGGATGCGCGTCCGAATGTAGGTTACTACTATGTGGGACTTTCAAAAGAAACACAAACGGCGGAGCGATTAAAATCATTTCTGGTAAGTGATGTATTATCTCAAGCCGTCGTGGTCAACGGGGATACAAGTTTGTATGATACGATTGTTACTATATTTACTGAAGATGTAGGGACTATTCTAGTGTGTGATGATTCCTATTTAGTAGGTGTAGTATCTCGTAAGGACTTGTTGCGTGCCTCTATGGGGCAAACAGATTCGCACACAATGCCTATATCTATGATTATGACCCCTGTGAGCAAGGTTATAACAGTGGAGCCTACCGATACATTAGTAGAGGCTGCACAGAAGATGATAGATTATGAAGTGGATTGTTTACCTGTCGTCGTTCGCGAGGATGTGGAAAACAAGAAGCGTCTAAAGGTTGTGGGCCGTGTATCTAAAACGACGGTAGCAAAAGTATTTTTAGAATGTAGCATACATTGAGGTTGATAGAATGGCAGAAAAAATTATTTATGCAATATCGGATTCTCTTGGAGAGACCGCAGAGGCAGTAGCAAGAGCTACGGCGAGTCAATATGATAAAGAACAAATTGAGATTGTCCGTATTCCTTATATTGATAGTGAAAGCCAAATTGATGAAATTATAGCAGATGCAAAACGTGGTAATCATGTTATTTGTCATACCATCGTATCTGAGACTTTACGTAAATATCTTCATGAAAAAGTGGCGGAATACAATATTCCTGCTGTAGATATTATGGGACCAGTTCTCGATGCTGTAGGTACTGTTGCATCCACAAAGCCTCGTATGACAGCTGGTATGGTTCATAAGCTTGACCAAGAATACTTCAAAAAGGTAGAAGCCATTGAATTTGCCGTAAAATACGACGATGGTAAAAATCCATCGGGTTTTGAAAAGGCCGATGTAGTTATTATTGGTGTATCTAGAACAAGTAAGACGCCATTGTCTATGTTCTTGGCCTACAAAAAGATTAAAGCTGCCAATTTGCCATTAGTGCCTGAGGTACCATTACCAGAGGAATTATTTAAAATTCCAGCAAAAAAAATTGTGGGCCTTATTATTGACCCATTCAAATTAAATAATATTCGTAGTGAACGTTTACGTGCTATCGGTCTTGAAGACGAAGCAAATTATGCTTCTATTGAGCGTATTCAATCTGAATTAGAATATGCAAAAGCTATTATGCGTCGTTTACATTGCCAAGTGCTAGATGTTTCTAATAAATCTATTGAAGAAACAGCATCTCTAGTTATGCAATTGATTGATAAAAACCGTGCATCGGAGGGTAAATGAATATACGGGAACAAATAGAGGAGAGGGAGGCGTTACTCCTCTCTCCTTATGCTGCAAAAAGCCGTGATGCAATCCGTGATATGGAGGAAGCACCTGATTCACTTAGAACTGCTTTTCAACGTGATCGGGACCGCATTATTCACAGTAAATGTTTTAGACGTTTAAAGCATAAGACCCAAGTTTATATTGCGCCAGGTGACCATTATCGTACGCGTATGACCCATACCCTTGAGGTAGGACAAATAGGTCGTACAGTGGCTCGTGCGTTGCGACTCAATGAAGATTTAGTAGAAGCTATCGCTATGGGTCATGATGTGGGACATACCCCATTTGGTCATGTAGGTGAATATGCGTTGCGTGATATGGTTGGTCACTTTAATCATAATGAACAAAGCTTGCGTATGGTTGAGGTTTTAGAAAAGCATGGCGACCATCAAGGTCTTAATTTAACCACTGCTGTACGTGATGGCATCGTAGGTCATACAGGGGCACATATCCCTGTCACTTTGGAAGGTCAAATTATTCGTATTGTAGACCGTATTGCCTATTTGTGTCATGATTTTGATGATGCACAACGAGCAGGTATGTTGACGGCTGAGGAATTACCTTTTGAAGTGCGTGAACACTTTGGTATGACTCCTTCTAGTATGATTACCGCCATGGTAGAGGATATGGTAAGGGAGTCTTTAGATAAACCTGTTATTTCCATGTCTAGTGATATAGAGATGACAATGAATCTATTCCGTCAGTTTATGTTTAAAAACGTTTATTTGGCGCCAGCTTTAATTCCTGATCGAAATAAGGCATCTCACGTGGTTAAAAATTTATTTACTCATTTTATGGAACATCCTAATGATATGGAGGGATGTGAAAGTAATCGAGAGTTTTACTCTACCCGTGATGTGGTGGATTATGTAGCAGGCTTAACAGATCAATATGCTATTAAATTGTTCAAACAGTATTACATTCCAAATATTACGTTATAAATAATTGGATGATAAGATAACAAAAAAAGCAGTTAGTTCATTAGAACTAACTGCTTTTTTGGGGCTCTAGAACCCCAAAGAGTACATGTACTTTTTATTTTACGCGCGTGTAATTTTATTAGAACGAAGGCAACGAGTGCATACGTTAACTTTTTTAGTAGCACCGTCTACAACCGCCCGTACTCTTTGAATGTTCGGTTTCCAAGTTTTTCTTGTGCGAATGTGAGAGTGACTCACGTTCATACCGCTAGATGTG
>JAGZGB010000058.1 GCA_018367495.1 Veillonella sp.
TTGCGCACACAAAATGGTTATGCAAATACCACATAGTATTTACACCTAAGTATAGATGTAAAGTTATATATAATCAATACAGAAATAGCTTACGTGAAATACTGAGACGTTTATGTGAATATAAGGGCGTCAAGATTATAGAGGGGAATCTTATGGCGGATCATGAACATATGCTAGTATTAATCCCACCTAAAATATCAGTTTCATCTTTTATGGGATATTTAAAAGGTAAAAGTGCACTAATGATGTTCGATAAACACGCAAACTTAAAGTATAAATTTGGAAATAGACACTTTTGGTCTGAGGGGTATTATGTAAGTGCGGTAGGTTTAAATGAAGCTACCGTAAAAAAATATATACGTGAGCAAGAGTTACATGACCAAATGAAAGATAAACTTAGTGTAAAAGAATATGAAGACCCTTTTAAGGGTAGCAAGTAATATCTATCCCCTTTAAGGGGAACGTTACGAGTCAATGGCTATGCGGCTTGAACGTAGTGAAAGCCAGCGCCTTTGGACGCTGGCCTAGTACCACGTGCTTATAGCCCGTGAGCAAACCACCCGTTTTACGGGTGGTCCTGATTTTTTGCCGTAAATTATGGTAAGGCTGAGTGGAATGTGCTATACTTTTGTTAATTGAAACTTCATAAACACAAATATTAGAGGTGAAGATATGAAGATTAGCTATAATGGATTATGGAAAATTTTAATCGATAAGAATATGAATAAAAAGGAGCTTGCGGAGAAAGTCTCTATTGCACCTGCAACTATTGCAAAAATGGGCAGAGGTGAGTTCGTTAGCATGGAAGTTTTATATAGGATTGGGAAGAAACTAAATGTTGATTTTAAGGATATGATTTCAATCGTAAATGATGAGGAGAGTGAATAAATGGACAAGAATATTTTTGAATTAGTCGAAGAAGTATTGAAAACAAATACAAAGTACATTTCCGAGGGTGGGAAATTACTGAAGGCTGTTGTCTATAGTGATGTCATGGCAATGAATGAAAATCTCTTATCACTTCTCCTTTCAGAAGAAAAAATTAAGGTAAGTTTTTTTTTGAGCGTGAACGGAACGCTTGTTTTCGATAAGCAAAAGTTTGCTTGGTTTATTGAATCAAAGGAGTTTTTACCAGATTCCTATACAAGCTATACCAATAAAATCGGACTAACACATAACAGAGAATTTCTCTCTAAGTCAAATGATGTTGTCTAGACTTCCCATATAAAGATTGCGTTTTGGAAGGTGGTCAAGATAAGGAAGATCAGAAGCGAAAAGAAATTCTTTATAATGAAATCATAGCAAGTGATGAGATTAGCAAGATGCTTGCACCTAAGGTTTTTACAAAGGCTAAGAGGTATACGAAAGATAGTGTAGAAGAAAACATTACATTTGAAGAGAATGATAATCTAATTATCAAAGGAAACAACCTCATTGCACTTTCAAGCTTGCTTAAAAGGTATGAGGGAAAAATAAAGTGTATATTTATTGATATACCATACAATACGGGTAATGATAGTTTCAATTATAATGATGACTTTAATCAATCAACATGGTGTTTGTTTATGAAAAATAGACTAGAAATTGCGTGCAGATTATTAAAGCCAAATGGGAGTATTGCAATCTATGTAGATAACAATGAGATTGGATATTTACAAGTGCTCATGGATGAAATTTTTGGAAGGGAAAATAGAGGATCGTTGATAACTGTTAAAAGAGGTTCTGTTACAGGGCATAAGGCAATAAATCCAGGAGTTGTAAATGTTATAGAATATATTATGATATATTCTAAAAATAAGCCTCAATGGAATCCTAATAAAGTATATAAGGCTAGAGGACGCAATGACAGGTATAATAACTTTATAAAAAATAGAGAAGCTGATATAGAAAAATGGGAATTCATTAGTTTACAAGAAGCATTCTCAGAATACAAAGGCATTCCCAAAAATCAACTAAAAAAATCTCTTGGTACAAAATATGAAGATGAATTATATGATTTTGTAAAGAATAATGCAGAATCAGTGATACAGTTTGCATACCCTGATGAAGAAGCGGTCGGGCAAGAAACAAGGGAATTGATACACCTTTCTAAAGAAAATCCTACAAAAGTATATTTGCAGAAACGAGAAAAAGAGCTTGATATTTATTTAAGAAAAGGTCAAAGACTGCTGTTTTATTCTGATAGACTAATGGATATAGATGGAGAATTGGTAACTGGTGAATTAGTTTCTGATTTTTGGGATGACGTGTTGCCAAATGATCTTGCAAGTGAGGGAACTGTAACTTTCAAAAAAGGAAAGAAACCTGAAAAAGCGGTTAAACGAGTGTTAGAAATTCTGACGCAATCTTCAGATGATATTGTGCTAGATTTTTTCATGGGGAGTGGAACTATTCCGGCTGTTTGCCAAAAGATGAATCGCAGATATATTGGCATAGAGCAAATGGATTATGTTGAAGATATTTCATTAAAGCGACTTAATGCAGTTATTGATGGATCGGATAGAAAAGGGGTTTCAAAAGCCGTCAATTGGCAAGGTGGAGGCTCCTTCGTCTACTGTGAGCTTCTCGAAAACGCAAACTCTCTTATCGACAAAATCCAATCTGCCACTGAGGATACAATCCAGAATGTTAAGGCTGAAATCTATTCCGATGAGCGTATTGTGCCATACATCACAAGAGCAGAATTAGAGAAGGCTGATGATGAGTTTGCTTTGCTTTCCTTAGATGAGAAGAAAAAGGCACTTATCGGCTTAGTGGATAAGAACAAGCTCTATGTAAATTTTTCAGATATGAACGATGAAAGCTATGAAGTGTGTGATTCAGATAAGGCATTTACGAAGTCTTTCTATGCGGAGGTCTAATATGTCGGAGCAGTTTTTATACGAAAAATTAGATACAGCAAAGGAAATGGGATATGGAGTTGTTTTACCTGAAATAATAAAAAGTGGTCTTTCTAAGATAATTTCACTTAGAGAGTACCAATTAGAGGCTTTTTCAAATTTCGTTCTGTATTTTGAAAATGAGCATCTAAGAAAAAACAAGCAAGTTCATACCCTTTTCCATATGGCAACTGGCAGTGGTAAGACGGTTATTATGGCTGGATTGATCTTGTACCTATATACGAAGGGTTATCGTAAGTTCTTGTTCTTTGTTAATCAGACGAATGTATTGGAGAAAACGATTGATAATTTCACCAATTCTTTATCCAACAAGTATCTTTTTAACGATGTCATAGAATACCTAGGTAATAAGGTCAAGATTAAAAGGGTAGAGAACTTTAGTGGTGGAACGCTAGATGATGATATTGAAATCCTTTTTACGACTACGCAAAAACTTCATATGGACTTGTTTGAAACTAAGGAAAATTCTCTAACTTACGATGATTTTGAAAATCATAAGGTTGTCTTTATCTCCGATGAAAGCCACCACATCAACTCACTCACTAAGAAGCCGACTAAATATGAAGAAGAAGCTGCGACAAGCTGGGAATATTCGGTTACTAATGCTTTTGCTAGTAATAAGGACAGCATCATGCTTGAATTCACGGCTACCTGTGATTTGAAAGATGCAAATGTATTACAGAAGTATCGAGATAAAATCGTCTTTAACTATCCACTCCTTTCTTTTAGAGAAAGTGGGTATACCAAGGACTTTCAAAACTTTGCAACGGATACCAATCTATGGACAAGAACGCTCATGGCTCTTGTGATGAGTGAGTATCGGAGGTTTTTATTTGCAGACATAAAACACAATATAAAGCCGGTAGTCATGCTGAAGTCCCAAAAGATTGATGAATCGAAGAAGTTTTATGAAGAGTTTTTCAGAAAAATTAAGGAGCTTACAAGTTATGACCTTATGAATCTGGAGCTTGTAGGGATTGAAAAATTAACGGAGGCTATTCAGTATTTCAAAGGTAAAGATGAAACTTTGGAAAATCTGGAACATTCTATCAAGAACGCTTTTGCAGAAGATACGTCCATCATCATGAATGGCTCATCTGACAATAATAAGAAAAATCAGTTGCTCGTTAATTCCTTAGAAGATCTAGATAATCCAATCAGACTGATTTTTGCCGTAGATATGCTAAATGAAGGTTGGGACGTCTTAAACCTCTTTGATATTGTTCGTCTGTATGACACAAGACAAGGAAGTGGAAAAGCAGGAAAAATTGGTGCTTATACCATCAAAGAAGCACAGCTTATTGGAAGAGGTGCAAGATACTGCCCTTTTGTTGTCGATGATGACGAACTAAAGTTTAAGAGAAAATATGATGGAGATATATCAAATCCGAATCGTCTCTTAGAAACGATGTATTTTCATAGTAAAAACGACTCAAGATATATCTCTGAGCTAAAAAATGCTTTGATTGAGACTGGATTGCAAGCCCCTGATCCAATAGTTTTGGAATACAGATTAAAAGACGAGTTTAAGGATAGCGAATTCTATAAGAACAGTTTTGTGTATTCAAACAAAAGATTACCAAAAGGAAGAGAAGAAGTACATTCTCTTGAACCTAGTATGCGAACAAAAACACATTACTATACGGCTCTATCGGGTAAGGGGAAAATTTTCAACCTTTTTGGGGATGATATTGCAAGCACAGCCTCAGTAAAAACGAATATTAAAAAACTTAAGTTTAAAGAGATTGGTTACAATATTTTGCTTGGGGCTATTGAGTGCTTTGAAGAGTTACGCTTTGACATACTAAAAGCGAAGTATCCATCGCTAAAATCAATGAAAGAGTTTTTAACATCGGATGATTATCTAGGCAAAGCAAATGTGGAAATAACATATACACAAGAGGAACTCACTGGAAAGATTATCTTTGCCGCCGTAAAGCACGCACTGGAGAAAGTTGCCTCACATGTTTTAGCAATTAAGCCAGAATTCATTGGTTCAACGGAGTTTGAACCGAAGCAGCTTAGCTCCGTGCTAAGAGATAAGACGATTAGCTTGACGGCAATCGAAGCAAATGGAGGGAAGGGAAATTCTCAAAATTTCTGTTCCAACGAGGAGTATAGACTGGATCTTTCCAATGAGAGCTGGTATGTGTTCAATGACAATTATGGAACCAGTGAAGAAAAGCTTTTCGTTAAGTATTTCAAGACCAATATCGAGACAAAACTTAAGAATAAGGACTTGGAATACTATGTGATTCGTAATGAGAGAATTCCAGAGCTTGCAATATACTCTTTTGAAGCTGGAGAACGTTTTGAGCCTGATTTTCTGCTGTTTGTCAGAAAGCAAAGAAAAGAAGGAAGCAAGACATATCAAGGATATGTTGAACCTAAAGGCAATCAGCTTTTAGAGAATAACGCTTGGAAAGAAGAATTTTCCTTGCAGATCAAGGATAAGCACTCACTTGCAGGTTTATTCGCAGATAGTTATAAAATCATCGGTTTCCCATTCTTCAATAATGAGAATAGAACTTGCGAGTTTGAAAAAGCAATAGATGAATGGATTTTGACTTTATAAGGTTTGTTCATGATGAAAGATATGAGAGGAGTACTGAATGGTAAAAAGAGACGATGAGATTTTACAGTCATTATCTGATTTAGATTTATCACCAACAATGGAGAAAAATGCTAGAGATAAATATGCAGCCTTGTCAAAGTACTTAGGTGAGCATGGGTTAGATTCGGATTTTTATCCACAAGGTTCTTTTTTGATAGGGACAACAATACGCCCATATCGTGATGGTAAAGACCATGATTATGATTTGGATGTATTGGCGATACTGAAAAGGAAAAAGGCAGATACAGATGCTAAAAGTGTAAAAAACGATGTAGGAGATTGTATTAAGGCAAGTGGAGTTTATTCTGACAAGCTAGAAAAGGAAGATAGAAACTGCTGGACACTAAAGTATGCGGATATATCTGATGATGTCGGCTTCTCTTTAGATATTGTTCCATCAGTTGATGAAAATGTTGCGATTAAACAAGACATCGTCAATTCGGGAGTCTCTTATTCTAACGCAATGAAAACTGTTGCTATCACAGATAAGGAAGCATATTCCTATGATTGGCTTACAAGTAATCCACTTGGATTCGGTGACTGGTTTATAGCTATTAGCAATCAGCATTTAAGCAATGCAATGAAAACTAAGCAATATAGTAATTTACCAGTGGAAATAAGGATGATTTATGCTAGTGTGGAGAAAATTCCGACCTATTACTATCGGTCAAATTTGCAAAGAGCCGTTCAATTCATTAAGAGGCACAGAGATATTTATTATGATCGAAGTAGGTTGAGCAAAGATAGACCTTCTTCAATTCTTATCTCAGTTCTTGTGGCAGACTGTGTAAAAGATAACTGGTATATGTCGGTTTCTGATATTATTCATGCTTTTGTGATTGGTTTTAACAGTGGCAGTATATCTATTATGCGGGGTGATAAAATCCTCAATCCAGTTGATTTGAGAGAGAATCTTCTTGATAGAGCCTCTGAAAGTATGATGAATAATATGAGCAAATGGGTTTCTTCTTTAAATGTTCTTATGAATATCGAGGATGAGCGTAATTTTAAGCAGAGTATTCATAATGATGTAAATTCAAGAGTGTTCTCGGATGCTTTTGCAAAGCCAGCAATCATCACACCTACAAAGCCATGGAAGAAGTAAGATGAGCTATGTATTGAACGAAGAAATACAAGAGATATTAGGTGGACAACCTAAATTAACACTTGAGGAAAGCTCTAAAGAGTTTATTATCCAAGGAGTATATGAGTACTCCTTGGATTTTGATGGGTACATTGCTCAGGGGGAAAGAAAGATAAAGCTTACTGTTGTGAATAATTTCCCCAACAGCATACCAAAGCTTTTTGTATATGACAATCCTAAAAAAATGGAACACATCTATACAGATGGTAGTGTTTGTTTAGCAACAACAGGTGAAATGATTTATTTCCTAACAGAGAATCCATCCTTGATTGCTTTTGTTCATAAATTTGTGAATGCTTTCATTTTTACAATGCACTGGTTTGAAAAATATGGAACTTATCCGTTTGGAGATAGAAGTCATGGATACAAGGGTTCACTTGATTATTATTTGGGTGATTTAAAGCTCACAAAAGAGCAATATAAAGCAATGGTCTCTATTATCTATGGCAATAGATATAGAGGGCATATGCCTTGCATTTGTGGTTCTGGCAGAAAGCTTAGAGCTTGTCACGGAAAATACATGCTTCCAATTATTAAGAATCCAGCGTATAAAAATGAGTTTCTAAATGAAGCTTGTGGAATATTAACGGAGGATGGGAAAATTGTCAGTAAAAAATCCACAAAATAATGATTATGTGTTATCGAGACGGTTTGCTTATGCACAAGATATTTTTGGAGTTATCGCCTTTATTCTAGCTGTTGTCCAAGGCATAACGACACTAATGCCGGCTAAAAGCTTTTTGGTTATTTCTGGTCTAGTATTATTCCTTGAGTATATTGCATCGTATTATAAGGGCATTCACTTTGAAAATGGGCATAGAAAAAGAGAAGCGTGGCTTATTGATAATAGTTTCCATGAGAAAAGGATACCTAATTACAATAGTGAAACCTACTACGACAATTCTTCAGTAACTGGTGAAGAAATAAGGCTGTTAGCAAACATACATGAAAATTCTTTATATACTTCTCGAATAGCAGAAAAAATGGCACGTCCATACTATTATCTAACTGCTTTCTCTTTTATACTCTTTGTTATTGGCCTTTTTTTTAGTGGTTTGAATGATTACACATCACTGCTACTTAGCTTCATAGTTTCCAGTAGCCTTTTAGATAGAGCAATGAAGCTGAATGCATTGACAAAGTCTACTTCTTTCGTGTTTGAGAAGATAAATGGAATATGCAATGAATATGAAAAACAGTTGTCGGATAAACATTTAATACTGTCTCAAATAATAGAGGTTTTATTACTCTATGAAAATGTCATATTTGAGTCAAAAATCATTCTTTCAGAAAGGATATTTCACCAGTTGAATGATTCTCTAAAAATAGAGTGGTTTAAGATTAGAGACAGCTATGTCATATATGGTAATCAAAAGGAGACGGAGAGTTAGTCATCTCTCCATCTCTCCATCTCTTTCCCCATATACTTCTCAAAATTCTTTCTGATCTGATAAAGGTCATCCATATCTTGCTTTGATGAGGAATACTCTTGCATAAGGGTATTCCTTTTCTTGATTAAGTGATCTAGTTCCTCAAGAATTACTTTATAATTTGGCATTTTCGAGTACGATTTCTTCAGCTCTTTTGCAGCTTTTTCATACAAGAGAATTTCTATCTTGTGTTCGTCGGCAAAGGATTTGTCGGTAAGGTCTTTCTTATATTCCTGGTATATCTGGCGGTATTTTGTAACAGTATGGAATATAAATTAATTGATTTTAGCCCTTTGCTTTTGCGAAGGGCTTTTACAATATAATCATATATAAATATAATATAATTAGTATAAGTAGTTAAATTGTATTGAATGAGGTATGTGGTGTGGGACTAATTTTAGATATTGATAAAATAATGTACCAATTGAGTAGGTGGAGACCAATATTTCATTCGGAAGCAGATTTTCAGTTTAGCTTAGCCTGGATGATTAAAGAACAATATCCTAATTGTGATATTAGATTAGAGTTTGTACCTGAATTTAATCCTAATTTACATCTTGACATTCTTGTTATATTAGATGGTAAATGGATTCCTATTGAGCTTAAATATACGACAAGAAAATGTATTAAAACTATAAATGATGAAGTGTATGTGTTGAAGGAGCAAGGTGCTAAGGATCAAGGTTGTTATAATTACTTAAAAGATATAATGCGTATAGAAGAATTTAGGGATAAGAGTAATAACTTTATTGAAGGTTATACAATTAAGATAACTAGTGAGATATCTTATCTAAAGCCTCCGACAAAAGTAAATTGTACATATGCCGAATTCTCTATTGAGGAGGGTTCCATTAAAACTGGATGTATGAATTGGTCCTCTAATACGGGAAAAGGGACTATGCGTGGAATGGAAGCACCTATAGTATTAACCGGGATATATCCTATAAATTGGAAAGAATATTCTAAAGTTGATGATACTAATAGTGGTACTTTTATGTATCTTGTAAATAAGATAAGTAAATAAAATTAGGAGATATATTATGTTTAAACCTATTCGCAAAAAGATAAATGAAATAGGCCATAGTGATGCAGAAGCTTTATTACAATCTAATCGTCGAGGTATTTTAACTATGAACGGCGATAATGGTTACCCTTATGCTATTCCTATTAATTATTTTTATGATTGCGATAAGAAGAAAATTTATTTTCATGGAGCTAAAGCTGGTCATAAAGTAGATGCATTGAAAACTTCAGATAAGGTATGTTTTACCGTATATGGTAATGAGCGTATTGATAAATCTGAACCATGGGCGCCGTATGTACAAAGTGTAGTCGTATTTGGAAGATGTCGTTTGCTAGAGGCAGGCCCAGAATCTATAGATCGATTAAAAGAATTTGCTATGAAATATTATCCTAGTGAGCAACTTGTAGATGAAGAGATTGCTCATGCTGGTAGAGCAGTTCAAATATTTGAAATAACCATTGAACATATGAGTGGTAAACAAGTACAAGAGAAATAATAGATTAGCCCTTCGCTATGCGAAGGGCTTTTACTATACACTCATACTTATAAATGTAATATAATGTAATTAGTGATAATCATTTTAAATATAGTTCATGGGAGAGAGACATGATACAGTTAAACGACTTAGGTACTTTTGAATCTGTACCTCATATAGTAACAGATATTGTAACAGGAAATATTAGTGCGTTAGAAAATGAATTAGCCAATGGTTGGGATATCAATCAACTCATAGAAATTGGTGAGTATAGTGAGCATACACCCTTAGAATTAGCTCTTGTTATGTGTTGCTTGCCAAGTATTCAATGGTTAGTCGAGAATGGCGCTGACCTTAACGATGAGGAAAATCCAAGTTTTTTATTAGCTGTACGGTATGGTAATAAAGAGATTATAGACTATGTTGTGGCTCATGGTGCTAATGTTCATGCTTTAAACCGTGTGAAAGTAGATGCCTTTCAAGCTGCCTTATATGGCAAGAAATATGAGCACTTACAGCTTATTCATGATTTAGGCCATACAGTACAGAAATATGGTGGTAAAGCTTTCAGAAATGCTATTACAGATAGAAAATATGAGGTTCTAGATTTCTTTATTCGTAATGGTGTAGATATTAACTACAACAAGCCTGATTCTGTGTATCCCTTTAAGCCAACCCCATTGTGCGTAGCAGCACGGTATGTAGATTTAAAGATGTGTAAATACTTGGTAGAACATGGCGCTGACGTGACCATCATGGAAAAGGATGGTATGCGCCCTTATAGCATTGCTATTGAAAAAGGCGATATGGAAATGGCAGAGTATTTTAAATCCTTAGAGCCTGCTGAGTTCCATGATATACAAAATAAAATGGATCAATTAAAGCCCTTTAAACTACCAAAGGCGTTAGTATCGTTTTTAGAGGGAGATACTCTCTATTTTGAATTGCCAAACTCTGATTTTATATCTATAGAGTTCTTCTCACTTACTGATACAATTCCATTTAAATTAGGTCGCCGTAATCTATTACGTTTATCTAAAGAACTAGGTGAGTATAATGACTGGCAAATTGTTTGGGACCCTAAAACAAAAAAGATTTCTTGTTATGATGTAGAACATCAAGAACTACGAGAACTTTGTAAATTTGATGAGTTTATGTCTGATATGGCAGGTCAATTAGAAACCTTGTTTTAGGGTATATCGTAAAGGAGAGGCAATACATATGACAGATACATTTGAGAAAACATATACGGATTGGTCCATTGATGTAGGCACCTATAAATATGAAGGTATTACACTGAATGAAGTTGAACAAAATCTGTATGCTATTGAGGACCAAGAGCAAGACTTTGTAGTTATTTCTCCATTAAAGGCAATCTCCATAGATAATAAACTATATAACTTTGTACAGGTTTGTAGTGATCAAGATACCGATTTATTACATATAGAGCTTAGTGTAACTAATGCTGGTGACCGAGGCGCCATCATATATGGTAAGAATGAGCTGGGCCATCAAGAGGTATTACAGATAATAGAAGATTTTATTGCACATCGTAAGGTTCCTACATTAGATAGTTGGGAAATCGTGTTAGATTTAAGACCGAAGATGGAAAGCCTGTAAAGGATACGGTGGAGCTTATTATGCTATATACACCGAGTAACCTTTTGTATAAGTATATTCGCTATCGATTTAGACGGATTCAGATAGAATGTAATATGGTATACGATGTAACACCAGAGGAAGAAGATGAGATTTGCCGTAATCTGTTAAAAAAGAGAGCGAAGATATTGATTCCTGTTGGCATAGTATATGGTTTGATATTTGCCCTTGCTTTCACTTGGCTATTAGGCACAAGTGAGGAATTGAACCCATTAATGCAATGGGAAGTAAGAGTTATTGACTATGTTATACCATTTTTAAATACCATTG
>JAGZGB010000059.1 GCA_018367495.1 Veillonella sp.
AGAATCCTTTTTGATAGCTTTTACAATTGCTATATCTATCGTAATTGTAAAACATATAAAACCACTACGAATCAAAAAACACACTTATAAGTAATATAATCTTATAACAAATTCATGTAAATTAAAGCATTATAAAAGAGGTTCCTATAAGTCACTACTATGACCATTAGGAACCTCTTTTATTTATAACTATATTGTGCTAATTAGATATCACTTATTTATAACTGAACTGCGCATCCATAATCATTTGGCGCAACTTCTCAATGCGAATACCTTCAGGTAGCTTGTCTCTATAAAACTGCAAATTATAATAGTAACGAGTATCTTCATAATCTGTAACTAATACCATATCAGTCCTATTATGTAACGGCCAGCCATACATAAATTCGGCTAGTAAACTACGCACACCATCATTGTTGACCTCTATTACATCATGCTTAACAGGCAGTACCATCTTTACGGTAGGTTCAGGAACTGTTCTATCCTTAATGAGCTGATTAACCTCAGCATCTAGAATAGGACTATTACTATCAATAGATCTAGCCTTTACATGCATAAATACCCCCTCAGAGGTTCTAAACACCCTACCATCAATGTCCTTTCTTTCACCCTGCGTTTCGATAGCATTCTTTAATACTCGGAATTGATACGGTCCATAAAACTTTGTATCTGTAATAGCATCTAACGCCGCATCATATTGACTATTATGTACATTCGTAACATGCATAAGAGGTTTAATATCGCTAGCTTGTGAAAGCATTGGTACGGCTAAACACAAACCTAAGCTTATTAATGTAATACAACGTTTCATATGAGTCTCCCTCTCCCTAAAAACTATTATCTTATTTGTATTGTAACATAATTAATCTATTCCATTATAATAGTTACAAAACGAAAGAGGTTCCTATTGGTCACCTAGGTGACTATTAGGAACCTCTCATCTATTTACTTTTATTATGGACATCACTATATTGAAGTTGAGGCCGCTAAATGGGTCCAGCCTTTGCTAATCTTCTAGAGATTGGCGGTGATCAATATGAGTACATTCAAAGTGTTATCATTGATGATTTCCTTTGGCATACTTGTAGCAACCATTATCATGGCAGCAAAGTGATTGACCTCTAGCTAAAAGCTAGCTTTCTAATCGTGGCATGAAAAAAGGCCCGACATAGAAGTCAGACCGTTTCTTCAATTTTAAAACTTTAGAAGCGAAGTCTGGCGACCAAACCATTTATGCCTCACTTTGATATAAATTATATCATATCTAAATAAGGAAAGGAATCAAAGGATTCCTTTCCTTATTTTCATTTTAATATATAACATCAAATATGATTTTACTTAACAGATAAGTATCGCACTTTATAGAAAATCAACTTCACCTTTATAAGTATCACCTAAATTTGAAATTGTCGCATCAGAGACCATTTCACCTAGTGGAGGCAACTTATTTCGATTCAAATCGTAGTTATAACGAATCGTATGTATATAAAGGTTATGTGCATCTTGCGTGCTAAATCTCAATTCTGAAGTACCATCTTCATATGCAAAATACACACGTACTCCTGGAACACCATCATTCCATACATACGTATGTCCACCATGGCGCATATTATGTCTAGCTTTTAACTGTGCTTCATTAATAGTAACAATATCAACAAGATTTGCCCAGATTAAGCCCTTGTGTTCAACGGGATATACCTCTATCGTCTGCGTAATACCTATAGGATTCTTATATATTTTTATATACTCATTTCCAGATGATTCCTCTATGGCATCATTTAACACTCGATAATTGAAATTATTAAAACTTTCAAAATGACTAGACTCATTTAACCAAGCTAATGAAGTTATATTAGGCACAATATAATTAGCGATAACGTCCTCGACACCTCGTTTACCAATACCTTGTTCTCCATCCTCTCGAACCATCAATGTAAGTACATATTGTGTGTCTGGTTCATTCGGTAAAGCAAACGAAATATCATTTGCTAGAAATCTAGGCTCACTCTTAGTTTTCATTGTGCTCCACCGGCTATTAATTATATTTTCTCTTTTAAAAGTACTACCCTCAATACTAGATATATCAAACTTGTCTTGTTTCAACTGTGACCATTTATTTTGCAATGCAGCTGTCACAGAATCTTGATTCAATTCTTTATAAGGTTTACCTAAATACTGAACACTCTGCTCATACGGCTGATTCTCCACAGATAAACTAGTATAAATAAACGGATGGTTAAATGTATACATAAGTGCATTAGTACCTGCCATACCTGAAATAGGGCTAGATTGTGTACCACCTCTGAAAGCCGGAAATGGCAGTGAATAGGAAAGTCCTCCTTTAGCAGTATGTATATGTATTTCTGTTACAGCATTGTATTGAGCTCGCCACATAGAGTAATTTAAATTTCTACGTGCCTCATCATTCATATCTTCAACACGAAATAGTATCTTAGCTGCGTCACTAACTTCTATATTCTCTGTAGCCTTGTAGATTTTTTCATTAAGAATTTTATCCATTAAATCATTCTTATACATACTAGAACTAGAATAATGGATTTTTGCATTATATCCAGGTAACTCAGATCCGTTACTACAACCGCTTAAACAAAGTACAGCAATCAGACTCCCCAATAGCAAATATTTCCTCAACATAAGCTCTCCTCAACAAACACTATTTATATTCTGTACATTGTAACGTACTTATATAGTAATAAAATGATAATAATAAAGAGGTTCCTATTGCTCACCTAAGTGACTATTAGGAACCTCTCATCTATTTACTTTTATAATTTACAGAACTATAGTGAACTTGAGGCCTCTAAATGGGTCCAGCCTTTGCTAATCAACTCGAGGATTGGCGGTGATCAATATGAGTACATTCAAAGTGTTGTCATTAATGATTTCCTTTGGCATACTTGTAGCGACCATTATCATGGCAGCAAAGTGATTGACCTCTAGCTGAAAGCTAGCTTTCTAATCATGGTATGAAAAAAGGCCCGACATAGAAGTCAGACCGTTTCTTCAATTAAATCAATATAGAAGCGAAGTCTGGCGACCAAACCATTTATGCCTCACTTTGATATAAATTATATCATATCTAAATAAGGAAAGAAATCAAAGGATTTCTTTCCCTATTTTCAATTACAAATGTTTATGGTGCATACGATAGTGACTTATATCATCGACAAGATATCCTCTTAATTGCTATATTTGTAATATATTACTACTGGGCTGACGGATTCGTAGAATTGACTACATGCACAGTAGCGCACATCGTGTGATAGCCGACCGTCTGGGCAAGCTTTTGTTCAGGCGGTCTTTTTTTATTTTCTTGTAGCAAATATTACTGTACAAAGTTTTAATCATCTCACCTATATGAAAGGAGTTTTCTTATGAGAAATCGCTGGCTTATTGCTCTAGCAGCCATTGGTCTGCATATATCCATCGGTAGTGTGTATGCATGGAGCGTGCTTACACGACCTATCATGACAGATATGGGCTTTACTATGTCACAAACAACGTGGACCTTCTCCTTAGCTATTCTGATGCTTGGATTATCTGCAGGCTTTTTAGGATCTTTTGCAGAAAAAATAGGTCCTAAGAAAAGCGGACTTCTTTCAATGTTATTCTGGGTGGCAGGCCTATTAGGTACAGCCTATGCACTTAGCATACATAATCTCACCTTACTCTATCTTTTCTATGGTATCATCGGTGGTATCGGACTAGGTATTGGTTATATAACACCAGTTTCTACACTGGTAAAATACTTTCCAAATCGCCCAGGATTTGCCACAGGATTAGCCATTATGGGCTTTGGATTTGCTTCACTCATTGCAGGCCCGCTTATGCAATTCCTCGTAGCTCAAGTTGGATTAGTAAATAACTTCATTATCCTCGGCGTAATCTATCTAGTGGTTATGGGCGCCTCTTCTCTCTATTTGAAAGCACCTCAACCAAAACAACCACTTCGAACTACGAAAGATAAATCCACTATGTACGTTCATAACCATGGCATGCTAGCCAATGATGCTATGAAAACTTGGCAATTTGGTTCCCTTTGGTGGATTTTCTTTATTAATATTACCTGTGGTATAGGTCTTCTATCCTTAGCGTCCCCTATGGCACAAGAAACCATTGGTATGACAACTGCAGCAGCTGCATCACTAGTTGGTATCATCGGTATCTTCAATGGTGGAGGTCGCATTGCGTGGTCTACTATCTCCGACTACTTTGGCCGTGCACAAACTTACATACTATTCTTTATTATACAAATCATCGCATTCTACGTACTTGCCGAAACTAATAATGCTCTAACATTCCAAGTTTTAATTCTTCTCATTATCACCTGCTATGGCGGCGGATTCGCCTGTATGCCAGCATATCTTGCAGACCTCTATGGTATACGCCAACTCTCCACTATTCATGGCCGCATTCTGACTGCTTGGGGATTAGCAGGCATCGTTGGGCCTATGCTCGTGTCATACTTTCACGAAGCAGGATATGGCTATACTACAGCCTTAGTATGCTTTGCTCTTCTATTTGTAGTAAATACAATTATTGCTATAATCTTAAAAATATACGGCAAACGAGGTCTGCATAAAAGATACTATTAAATCCCCCGAACTAATTACAAAACGAAAAAGGTTCCTATTGGTCACCTAGGTGACTATTAGGAACCTCTAATCTATTTACTTTTATTATTCACAACATTATATTAAACTTGAGGCCTCTAAATGGGTCCAGCCTTTGCTAATCAACTCGAGGATTGGCGGTGATCAATATGAGTACATTCAAAGTGTTATCGTTGATGATTTCCTTTGGCATACTTGTAGCGACCATTATCATGGCAGCAAAATGATTGACCTCTAGCTGAAAGCTAGCTTTCTAATTGAGACATGAAAAAAGGCCCGACATAGAAGTCAGACCGTTTCTTCAATATTAAAATTCGAGAAGCGAGAGCTGGCGTCCAAACCATTTATGCCTCACTTTGATATAAATTATATCATATCTAAACAGGGAAAGGAATCCAAAGATTCTTTTCCCTGTTTTATTGTTATAACCTTACATATATTCATCAATCATGTGATTTTATAAAATATTTTTTAGATATCCTCTAAAGTATAAACAGGTAAGTATCTTTGTGCGAATGCAAAATTTTTATTGAGTTCTGCCCATTTAGTAGCATCACCGATAACATATACATATTCTTTTGCTCTTGTAAAAGCTACATTTACATTATTTGCATTAACCCATTTAATTGCGCCATTAGCAGTACCATCACTTTGACAGCCCAGCATATAAATAACTACTTTAGCTTCTTTTCCTTGGAAAGTATGAACAGTTCCGATATTATCCTTTAACCAACCGCTCTTATTATCTTTATCTGTCCAGTTGATGATATCATCACTAATGGATTCCATATACTTTTTAAAACCATACGCAACAGTAGTAAATGGTGTAATAATAAAGATATCTTTAAACTTCGTATTTCTTGCTCGTAACTTTTGAATTAATTCAAAAGCAATTTGACTTTGTACTTCTATATATCTATCTTTACCAGTACTCGATTCAATATTACTTGTATCATATGTTATCCAACAGCTTTCTTTGCATGGCTCAATAGGATCTTTGGGATTTATCGTCTTATTAATCATGAATCCACCATAAGATAACTCATTGGAAACAGTAAACATTGGATCTTTACAACGTCTATGAATAACAAGCGGACACCCTACCCAAGATTCAGAGCCATCAAGGTTTTTGATGATGCCTGCAAATGGATTTTGTGCATCAGCTAAGCTTTGTACAGATAGCTCTTTATTCCGATATTTACCAATACCTTCGCCGCCAATTCTTTCTACAAACAAATCCTGCACAGTTTGTACTGGTTCAATCTGTTTTGGATCACCAACTACTATGGTCTTTTGCGCACGAAACAATGCACCTACAAGCATATGAGGTGACGCTTGTCCTGCCTCATCAATAATGATAGTTCCTAACGAGCCTTCAGATTTACAATTAATCAAAAATCTCTCCACAGCAGCAAAAGTAGAGGAAATAACTGGTACTGCAATCATCAAGGAATTAAGTAATGCAGGGAAAATCGTATCAAGATCAAAGTTTTTCTGTAGATTTTTCTTTTCATTTAATGGACCCCAATACTGACTAAGTAATTTCAGATTGTTTCTAAAAGCATCACTCATAACGACAGCCTTTTGTACTTGTAAGGCATCATACAATAAGCGTTCTCTACTTTCATTTAAATAGTTGCACACATATAAGAACGCCGTGTGTGCTTCTGCGCGGTCCTCATCAGATGACATTAACTTTGATACTATATCATCAAAGCAATGTATCGTATCTTTACCACTAGATTTTAATGTATCTAAAATCTCTTGCTGTGTTTTCTCTACACCTTGAACAGTACCATCAAGATTTTTAATATCAGATAATAAGCCATCTTTCGTATTAATTATGGATTCACGCTCATTGACCAATTGGTGTAATGCATCCAATTGACCCTTAATAGTTTGAAGCTTTGTAGTCTCCTCTTCAATTACCGATAACAATGTAGGGTTACCCATAGCTTTTAAAATAGACCAGTTCGTAGCGTGCCACAGCTTATCAAAAATAGATCGTTGATTGTTATACTCTATTAATTTAGTTTCAATACTATTTTTATGCTCAATCAACTTCAATAAATCATCGTCTAAGGTATCATATTCACTTAATTCTTCATCGATTGTATGAATTTCCTCTTGTAATTCATCAATTTTAAATTTTAGCTCCTGAACTAATTTGATATTATCTTCATATGTTGTTACATAACTAAATAATGCTTTTACAAGATTATATTGTTCCTGAAACTGTTTTTTAGCACTTTCAAAAGCATCTTGAACATTAGGTATACGCATAATAGAGGACATATCTGAAGATAATACATTTAATACAGACATAAAGTTAGTAATGTTAGCTTTCTTACCAAGTCCAGCAGAAATTAATCCCCATTGTTCATTACTCTTTGCTAAACGATCAGCTAAAAACGTAAAATATACCTCATTAGATTTAACATATTCATAATTCTTATCCTCCGCAAAGTAAGATAAATCAACTTGCTTATCAGAAGAATCAGGATTAAACAAGGTAGAGCCATTGGTCCCCTCTTCCACAGAAGAGATATTCGGTAATTCTAATGTAATATTTTCAACAGCCTTGTTGTTTGATGAAAGCACCAACATACCATATATGGCAATATCACTAGGGATATTATAGTAAAAGGATTTACCATCTCGGCCCATAACCTTTTCGAATATATCGTTTACATGATTACTTTCACAAAACTTAGCAGCACGTTCAACAATATTACTAGCAATAATATCCTTTAGTAACGTTGTTTTACCTGTACCAGGAGGGCCATTAACAGAAAAGATATATTTAGGGTTCTCCTTAGCAATATTAACAGCAATTTGCTGCATAAGAGATAAATTAAACTTTGAAGGCCACCTACCATAAGGTAAAACCTTTGGATTATACCACTTACGCATTTGATCTGTATCTTTCAACAAATCATAATGCTCAATATTCTTATTAAGACTATTGATATAAGTCAATACCTTATCATTATCCTTTAATGTATCAATATGATGTAACACTAACTGTAGATCATCAAGGAAAAAGCTAAATTTTAAATCATTAATAGGCATTGTCTCAGCCTTAACAAGCTGAATCTCCTCTGCCGTAAATCCACAGTAGCCATAAATATCACCAGCACGAAACATAGTAACGCCCATAGGCTTCAAGATATTCTCTTGTATATACGCATTGATCTCACGTGCAGCCTTATCAAGGGATACCTTTTCCTCAGGAAGATTAAAACCTTTCTCGATGTCTTTAACAACCTCATCCCAGCCATCGAGTTTAATATCTTTAAACTCTACATCTGGCTGAAACATCATCTGGTAAATCACCCAAATAAAAGGAGCAATCTGAAGGCTCCCCTCTTTATAGTATCCTTCTGCATCAACAACAAACGATGCACTATACACATTCCCTAAATATGGTTTTTCTGGATATTCAATTTCTAATTTATCAATAAAGGCTTCTAATACTTCAGTCCCTTTGACTACACTTAATAGAACCGCATGTTCATCATCTAACACATAATCCTTTTTATCCTTAAAACTTTTAATCTCATCAATAATAGAATAATTATAAGAATAATTTGGTAATGGTACTACATACGTAGAAACACGTGAATTTGGATTTTTCCAACAGTTTTTTATTACAGACTGTTGGTAAATAGTAGTTCTATCATGTTCAGTTGAAAATATAAGCTCTTTAATATACTTCTTGGGAATGGCTTTATACTTAGGCACCTCTTTCGGTTGCAAACACTCCAGTGAATACCAATAATTAATAATTTGTTTTGCACTATCTCTCATTTATCTAGACCCTCTCATTAGACTAATGAAAGTATTATACAGGGAGAATAAAGAGATTTCATGAAAGAAAAAACAGTCTAACTAAAAAGTTAGACTATTTCTCATATATATTAACTGATTAAGCTAATTAACTATTCATTCAGCAACTATAATAGTTATAAAATATATACTTATACTCTAAAATTTAAGATTAACTATAAAAGGCTTACTACGTCCATAACAAATATTGTTTTTAACAACATATGCTTCTATATAATGTTCACCTCTATATTTTGTTTCCTCACAATGAGTATACCTTCCACACTTTGAATATACTGGTCCAATAAAATCTCCCCGCAAACAATTAGCCATTGTAGCCTCTCCACCTGTATTAGTAACTTGCCAATAAAGTTCATAATCCTTATTCCATTCATCCTCTACCTCGAATAATAATGTATGTTTATTATAAATAGGGCTTCCGCTTTTAAATCCTACTTTTTTATCTAAATCTTGCTGTATATATGCCTTTATTGGAATATTAAAGATTTTACTGGCATATTTCCATTTAGGCTTTTGATGATGAGCTAAGTGGTCTATTTGCTCTATCTCATAATAACGCCCTACTTGTAAGCTTTCTCTCAATTTATCACTGATTGAATTCTCATTTATTAAAATTCTACTTTCATTGACAGAAAAATCTAACTTTAATTTTTCAATCCATTCATTAAAGTAATCAAAATATTTTTTATTAGTCTTCCATTTTAGAGATAAATTTTCATCTGGATTAGCTGGATTCAATATACATATCTGATTATCTATATCCTTATCCAAATAATTTGTAAAGTCACGTATTAAAATATCTAGTTTCTCTTTAAATGAAATATTAGATTTTATATTAGAATAACCTTTTGCAGCTAAAGTTGTAATAATAATAGATGACGGTTTATATTCTGATAAATCTTTAAACATTACTTCAGCATGACGCTTTAATAACTGAATAATTTTTCTAAGCTCTGTTTTAACTTTATAGTAAGGAGTCCTTTCAGTCGTACTCCTTGATTCTAATATAGCGAACTCTTTAAAGGTATTAAATTGTTCTTGTTCTTTAAACCAGTTATAATAACCTTTCGGATTACTAATTTCCCAATCAGAAGTGATAATTTTATAGTTAGGATTACTTTTATCAGTAATACATATAAAATCACTATAATTTGAATTATAACTAATTGCTGGAAGTATATCTATATGAAAGTTAAATTTATCAACATAGGTTAAGGTCCAACACCTTTTTCCATTTTTTATTGGATTTTTAAAGGGTTTTTCATTATTATAGGCTTGTAAAACTTTACCAACACATTCTTTTAAATCAGACTGACTTATATCATGACAGCTTAAGTGATTTAATTTACATACTATATCTATATCATAACTTCCATCATCAGTTAATGGTTTGATCATAGTTCCTAATTTTATCGACCCCTGTAAGAATATATCTGGTTCATATTGTTTTAACTCAGACTTCTGTATAAACTCTGCCAGAGACTCATATCTTTTAGTTGCTAATTCATACATCGAATCCGATACATCTATATCCTCTAAATAATCATTTAAACTTTTCATATATTCCACTATCCCCCTGTACAATACTTATAAAATATATTTTGAATGTGCACCTATCTTACAATCTTTTCCATTTATTCTTATATGCTCTCGTTTAATTGAGTCCATATCAACCAATATTAATTTATCATTAGATAAAGATGCTTTTATCTGCCTTATATCTTGATCAGCTAAGTGTAATTCATAAACTTCAAATATTAATATTTCTTGCATTTTAAAATGTGAAGAATATTTTACTGTCGGTTCGATTTGTTTAATGAACTCAATATCACTTCTAACCAAAGATCCTAAATCAATAATTTCAGATTTAATTAATTCTTCATAAAACTCTCTATAAATTGTAACCTCTCTATTTTTTCTAGTATTGAACCAGTCAATTATATTTAATATATTTTTTCCTCGCACAATAATTCTTAAATCATTTCCTTCACAAAAATTTTGAGGATTATCTGACTTAACATCGTATAACTCTTTTAAACTAAGAAAGCTTTCATAGTATTTATATACCCCACCTATAGGTTGGAATTGCTCAATTCTATTACCTTTTATCAATAAATATTGATCATCAATTTTTATACGATATAAATAAGCAATGCTAAATCGAATATCTCTATAATAGTATCTATACTTATTAAATAATAAATTTAAGTGTCTATGATGTTTGAAGAGTCTCGAAACTATATAAATTAGGAAAGCTGTTATTAAACCACTTAATACACCATATAGTAATTCCATATTATTCACCTCAATTAAATTAATATGATATAATTTAGTCATTCGACATACTTCATGAATTTTCCTTCATTATTAGGATTAGATAAACATGATTATTTACTCTTCTACAAAACAATCCTTCATCCAAGATTTTGAACAAGGTATCTTGGTCAAAAAATTACATCAAACATTAACAGAAAAATATCGCCGTGTTGGTGAATCTGAAATTCATTCATGGCAAACTTCTTTATCTTATATGGCTAATGTTATGCGTGATCTTGCTATACCGGATTTAGCTGGAGTTGCTATCGAATATATTGTGCCAAATACTCAAAAACGAGTAGACTTTATTATTACAGGATTAGATCAACAAGATAACGAGCATGTAGTTATTGTTGAGCTTAAACAATGGGGCGAAGCTTTCAAGGTAACAGATAAAGATAATATTGTATCAACCTACCTTGGCGGTGGAATCCGTGAAGTAACCCACCCTTCTTATCAAGCTTGGTCCTATTGTAGTCTTATTGAAAACTTCAATGAGGATGTGCAAAATCGACCTATTAAGTTACACCCATGTGCTTTTTTACATAATTTTGATGAAAGCATCTCCCCTGAGCTCCGTGATCCTATCTATAATGATATCTTAAATATCTCTCCGATGTTCACACTA